>JAGOTK010000007.1 GCA_018061825.1 Minisyncoccota bacterium | reverse complement strand
CCACACATACATTTACCTAAAAGAAACTCTGTAAAATATTCCTCACCATAATCATAGACTATCTCTTCTCCATTTTTTATATTTTTTACAGCTCTCATAAAGACTCTTTTTTTCTTTACTTCACTCTCTGCATTTCCATTACATGAATGATTACAATATCTTGCTAGATTCCATCTTGGAGTACCATCTATATTATGGTTTTTAGATATTGAAAATATGTATCTACTATCAGGTATATTGTCTGTTTCTTTATCAGTTAAAATATTTCCTATGTATTCTATTATCATTTCACCTTTCTTTATATCTTCACCAGCAAAAAGCCCCAGTCCATTTAAACCTTTTTTTACTTTTACCATTTTAAAATGATGATCTGGTAGAAAATGTTTTTCTACTGCTGAAGTCTTTTTAGTTACTTTTGTTTTTATGTTTTTACTAAGTGGAGAAACTTTTTTTAATATTTTATCTTGCTTTTTCATATTTATAATAAATCTAATAACTAATAAGACTTAGATTAGATCCTATTTTATCATAAAATGAAAATATGATAATATAGTCTTATAAACAAACATTAATAACATGAAAATATTGCCTGAAAAATTTTTAAAGCCTTATAACCCAAATGAGACAGAAGACTCTATATATAAAGAATGGAGTGATTCAGGATATTTTAATCCTGATAATCTTAAAATAGAAAATATAAATAAAGATGTAAATGGAAAAGAAAAAGTATTTTCTATAGTTCTTCCTCCACCAAATGTCACAGGTACTCTACATACAGGACACTCTATAATGCTAGCTATACAAGACATCATGGTTCGTTACAAAAGAATGCAAGGTCACAGATCTCTTTGGATACCTGGTACAGATCATGCTGCTATAGCTACTCAATCTGTAGTAGAAAAAAAATTACTAAAAGAAGAAGGAAAAAATAAATATGATTTAGGTAGAGAAGATTTTCTAAAAAAAGTAAATGAATTTGCTCAAGAAAGTCATGATGTGATAGTAAATCAATCAAAAAAAATGGGAGCTTCTCTTGACTGGTCTCGTGAAGCATATACATTAGACGATAAAAGAAATTTTGCAGTGCGTACAGCCTTTAAAAAAATGTATGATGATGGCCTTATTTATAGAGGTAATAGAGTAGTAAATTGGGATCCAAAAGGTCAGACAGTTATCAGTGATGATGAGATTATTTATGAAGAAAGAAAAGCTAAATTATACACATTTAAATATAGTAAAGATTTCCCTATTCCAATATCCACTACAAGACCAGAAACAAAAGTTGGAGATACAGCAGTAGCAGTACATCCAGAAGATGAAAGATATCAAGAATTTGTAGGAAAAACTTTTGAATTAACTTTTTGTAATGTTCCAATAAAAATAAAAATAATTGCAGATAAAGAAGTAGAAAAAGATTTTGGTACAGGAGCTCTTGGAGTTACTCCAGCACATTCAAAAATAGATTGGGCCATAGCTGAAAGACATGATCTAGAAAAGAAGCAAGTTATAAATGAATACGCTAAAATGGTAAATTGTGATGAAAATCTTAATGGTAAAAAAGTACTTGAAGCTAGAGAGATAATTGTAAATTGGCTTTCTGAAAATGATTTAATGATAAAAGAAGAAGATATTTCTCAAAATGTATCCACTGCTGAGAGGACAGGAGGAATAATAGAGCCTCTTCCAAAGCTTCAATGGTTTATAGATGTAGAAAAAGAGATACAACATTTTGAAAGAAAAACTACTCTTAAAAATTTAATGCGTGAAGTAGTAGAAAATAAAGAAATAGAATTTCTACCAGAAAGATTTGAAAAAATCTATACACATTGGATAAACAATCTTGAGCCTTGGTGTATAAGTAGACAAATTTGGTTTGGTCATAGGATACCTGTCTGGTACAAAAAAGATTCTGAAGAAATTTATTGTGATATAGAAGCTCCAAAAGAAGAAGAATGGATTCAAGATGAAGATACTCTTGATACCTGGTTTTCTTCTGGACTTTGGACGTTTTCAACTTTAGGTTGGCCAGAAAAAACTTCTGACTTAGAAAAATATCATCCTACAAATGTACTTGAGACTGGATACGATATTATTTTCTTTTGGGTTGCAAGAATGATTCTCATGAGTAAATATTTATTAAATGAAATACCTTTCAAGACAGTGTATCTTCATGGACTTGTTCGTGATACTCAAGGAAGAAAGATGAGTAAGAGTCTTGGCAATGCAATGAATCCTCTTGAGATAATAGAAAAATATGGAACAGACTCACTCAGAATGGCTCTTGTAGTAGGTACAGGACCTGGAAATGATTCAAAGCTTGGAGATGAAAAATTAAAAGCTTATAAACATTTTGGAAATAAAATTTGGAATGCGACAAGATTTGTACTTGAAAAGACTACAGACTTTGATCAAAAGGCAAAATATGAAAATTTAAACCAAAATCATAAAGAAATTTATAAGATTTGGACTGAAAAAATAAAAGACATTACGACCGATCTCGAAAATTACAGATTTTATCTTGCTGGTGAAAAAATGTATGATTATTTTTGGCATACATTTGCTGATGTTTTGATAGAAGAATGCAAAAAAGAAATTATGGATAATACAGAAAATAAAATTTCTTCTCAAAACTTATTACTACTTTTACTACGAGAGCAGATTATTTCTCTTCATCCATTCATGCCTTTTATCACAGAAGAAATATGGAAAGAAATTAAAAATGAAGATGATGATTTACTTTTAGTGACAAAATGGGTAAGCTAATTTTTTAGCCTGTGGATAACTTTGCCTTTTTTAATTGTTAGAAATCAAAATAACAGATATAATTAGTACAATCATTACAAAGATTCGTGTTCTACATTTTTAATTTAAAAAATTATTATTAAACTTATGTCAAAAGATAAAAAATCATTCTTCGAAAGACTGGCTGGCTCAGTCATGGTAGAAGACAATGATAAAGAAGAGGAAATAGAAATAGAGATAGACAAGAAAAGTTCTAAAAAATTTAATGACGCAGAGAGGACAATATCAAACCTTCGTCCAGAAGAAGAATTTGAAGAAGATGATGGAGAGTTGTCAGTAGATGTATATCAGACTCAAAATGAAATCATTATAGAAGCTATGCTTGCAGGAGTAAAACCTGGAGATCTTCAATTATCTATAACAAGAGATATGGTTACAATAAAAGGTAGACGTGATGGAAATACACAAATTACAGATGACGACTATTTTTATAAAGAGCTTTATTGGGGTTCATTTTCAAGAAGTATACTGTTGCCCCATGAAATAGAAATTGAAAGTGTAGAAGCTGTAGAAAAACATGGATTACTTATTATAAGACTTCCTAAGATAGATAAAGCTAAACATAGAAACATAGTAGTAAAAGGTATTTAATTCAAAAATTGAAATAAAAAAATCCCATCTAGTTTAAATACTAGATGGGATTTTTATTAAAATAATTTTAATAATTAGAGCATGATAGTGCAAGCGTTGATATCTGTCTCAGTTATCCAATATTCTTTTTCTTCGAAATTGGTGGCTTGCACAAGTTTTTGCTCTAGTCCTTTTTTGTTTTCTTTTTTACCTTCTTTTACTTCAAAAATTTTTTCTGGATTGAAATAACTTTTAACTAGTTTTCCCGGCTCAAGACTTTCAAAGAATTCTTTTTGACTAAATAAATTGTTACTCATAGTTTACTTTTTAAGAGTTATAAAATAAATTAGTTGCCTTTAAAATATTATCACAAATTCATTTAAAAACAAGTTTATGATATATTTATCTTTGTTATAGCTCTCGTAGTTAAATGGATATAACTCCTCCGTCCTAAGGAGGGTTTGTGGGTTCGATTCCTGCCGAGAGCACAGATAAAATGATATAATTTATAAATAATAAAAATATGCAAACAGAAAGAGATGAATACATTACAGATACTTTAGAAAAATTATCTGAATTAGTAAAAGAAAATAATGAATTATTAAAAAAGTTAGAAAAATATCAAAAAATTAATTCTATATTTAAAATAGTTTATTGGGTATTTATATTGCTTTCAGTATTTGGTGCTTATTATTTCCTTCAACCTTTTGTAAATTCTTTGTTTGGAGAAAATAATACTACTTTTAATAACATTTCAAATCAAATGCAAAATATGTCAGATGTGTCTGCGGTAAAAGATATATTAAATAAATTTGGAAACTAATTTGTGCCGAGAGCCAGGCTCGAACTGGCGACCCCTTCCTCTTCAGGGAAATGCTCTACCAACTGAGCTATCTCGGCGATGGGTATAGGAATTTTATCACAAAAACGAAATTAATCAAAATAAAACAACTGCTATAAGCAGTTGTTTTATTTTCTATAATTATTATAATTATAGAGTAATTGAAAGAATTTCTGCCATTTTTGAAGGATTGTATCCTATCATTATTTCATCTCCAATTTTTATCACTGGCACACCTAATTGACCTGTCATTTCTACCATTTCTTTTCTTCTATCTATATCTGCTGCTACATCATGCTCTGTATATTTGACACCTTTTTCTTTGAACCATTCTTTTGCTAAAGAACAAAAGTGACATGTAGGTGTACTAAAAATTTCTACTTTCTTATCATTGTGTAAGGCTTCTGATGCAATATTTATTTCTTCTGTCATATTTTTATAAATTATTTAATTATTAACTTTGAATAACACAAGTTCGAATATCTGAATTAATAATAGTATATCATATCTTATTTGCCAAGCAAGTTTTTGAAAATATTTATCAAAGAATCCCAAAAACTTTCTCCTTTTGGGATTTCATAAGTCGAAGAAGCTGTATCGTAGACTATCACTAATTTTTCATCAGCTTTTTTTACAGAATATGTATTTCTTATATACTTTTCTCTTCCTACTTCAGTGTTTATATTGTTTAGTTTGTCTTGCTCAACAGATAATTTATTCTTATTTTCTATTTCATCTTTTTTTATATAATTAAAATCATCTTTTGTAAATTGATATTTTTGATAAAGATGAATAACTCCGTTTGTCACAAAAATTATCATGATAGAAAGTATTATTATTACAATGTTATTGTAAAATAATTTTCTCCAAAAGAATTTTTTTTGATACTTTTTCATTTAATTATGATAACACAATTTAAAACCAAGCCCTTTAAAAAAAGTAATAGAGATGCTATAATCATTAAAAATTTATGTTTAAAAGTAATCACAAGAAAACTGTAACTAAGGTTTATAAAGTATTTGCAGTACTTATGGCAATAGCCATGGTAGGCTTTTTACTTGTACCTTTACTTAATTCTTAATATTAAAAAAATAAAAAACCTATAATTATATAGGTTTTTTATTTTTTCATCATTTGAAGAAATGTGTCATGCTCAATATAAACTTTTCCTTCTTTCTGCATTCTTTTTTTACCTTTTTTCTGTTTTTCACGTAATTTCATTTTACGAGTTATATCTCCACCATAAAGATATCCTGCTACATCTTTTTTCATAGGAGCTATGGATCTTGAAGCTATGATTCTACCTTTCACTAAAGCTTGTATTTTTACTCTAAACATTTCTTTTGGTAAAATTTTAAAAAGTTTTTCCACTACTTCTTCAGCTTCTTCATTTGATCTGTATTCTGGAATAACTCTTGAAAAAGCAGCCACTCTTTCTTCTGTTATAAACACATCTAGACGAGTCACCTCTGCATCTTTCAATTCTCCTGTCTTGTAAGATATTGAAGCATACCCACTTGAAGCAGATTTTAATTCATCAAAAAAATTTCTCATAAGCTCTCGAAGAGGCATAGACACTTGCAAATTTATTCTAGATTCTCCCCAATCACTCATATCTACTATACTAGCTTCATGCTTTTGAAAAAGCTGCATAAGATTTGAAAGATAATCATTTGGAGAAATAATTGTCAAAAAAATCCAAGGCTCACGAACTTTCAAATATTGTCCATGATCTGGAAAATGAATAGGAGTGTAAATCTTTTCTATGACATGATCGCGCATTTCTACTTCATATGTTATAGAAGGCTGCGTAATAATAAGATTCTGATCAAATTCTCTTCTTAATCTTTCTGAAACTATCTCAAGATGTAACATTCCCAGAAATCCACATCTAAAGCCTCTACCAAGCGCTCCACTAGCTTCTTCTTCAAAAGTCAAAGAAGAATCTGATAGACGCAATTTTAACAAAGCAGAACGAAGATCATCAAATTCATCTTGTGTCTCAGGATAAATTGATGCAAAGACAAGTGGCGTAGGCTCTTCATATCCAGCAAAAGCTGAAAGTGGATGAGAAAAAGTAGTCACAGTATCTCCCACTCTAGCCAGACCTGGCTCTTTTATACCTGTCACAATATATCCTATCTCTCCTTCTTCTATCTCATTTTTTTCTGTCTTTTGTGGCTTGAAGACTCCCACATTTCTTACTATGAATCTATGTTTGGATTTTATAAATAAAAGTTCATCATTTCTTTTCACTTTGCCATTAAGAATTCTCACATAAAGAATAACTCCTTCATGATTTGAATATTCAAAATCAAAAATAAGCGCTCTAAAAGATTTAGTATTTTCCTTTTTTTCTATAATCTCAATATTTGGTGGAGGTATTTTATTTATAACTTCTTCAAGAAGCTCTTCTACTCCAAGACCAGTTTTTCCTGATACCAGCATTATCTCATTATCTTCAACCTCAAGAAGATTTTTAATTTGTTTTTTAACCCCTTCAATATCTGCAAGCTGAGAATCTATTTTATTTATTACAGGAATTATTTTTAAATTTGCATTTTTAGCCATTTCAAGAGTTGTCAAAGTCTGAGCCTGGACACCCTGAGTAGCATCTACTAAAAGTAATGCTCCTTCTACAGCTCTCAAACTTCTAGAAACTTCATAAGAAAAATCAATATGACCAGGAGTATCTATCAGATTTAAAATATGACTTTTATAATCCATACGTACAGGAGTCATCTTTATAGTGATACCTCTTTCTCTTTCAAGATCCATAGAATCCAAGACTTGATCTTTCATCTTTCTATTTTCTACTGTGTGAGTAAATTCTAAAAGCCTATCTGCAAGAGTAGACTTTCCGTGATCAATATGAGCAATAATAGAAAAATTTCTGATGTTCTGCATTAGTTTAAGATTTTATAAAATATAGCACAAAATAGCCTTAAAATGAATATTCTATATATTAAGGATTTTTAATTTCAAATTTATCACCTACTTTCATATTTAATTTATCAGTTATTCCAGAATTTATCTCCAATACATATTTAGCTAGGTGGTATTGACCGTTTGAATATATTGTAGATTTTGAGGGATTTTCTTTATTGTAAGAACTGGCTGCTGCGTATCTATACATATATACGACATTATAATCTTTATCGAGCCAGAGAATGTCAAGATCAAATTTCATATCCTTCATCCAAAAATTTTCAACTTGCTCATTATCAAAAACAAAAAGCATACCTTCTGTTTCTGTTTTTCCATTTTTGTAATATGTATTCAATCTTTCTTTTCCTGATAATCCTTGCTCTCTTTTTGCATCAGTATCTGATATTTCTACAAATATATTGTCTCCATTTTTTGTAGATAATTTTTTTTCTATATTTAAAGTCCATACATTTTCTTTTTCTTCTATATCTTTTTTAAGACTCTCATTATTATCTTTTTTTATATCAATATTTTCAGTAGTATCTTTAGTGATATTCTCGGTAATATTTTTATTATTATATTTTTTAATATTTCCTATAGAAAAAATCATTCCTACAATTACAAATACTAAAGCTATATAAAAAATTAACTTAAAAATATTTTTTTTATTTGGTTTTCTTTTTGTTCTTAAATGCTTCATAAAGTGATTTTTATTTTTAAATATTAAATATTAAAAAATATTTTTTATAAATTTATTTTAACACGAAAATATGTTTTAATTTAAAAAATAAAAACCACTCTTTATTTTTAGAGTAGTTTTTATTTATTTAATAAGAAAATTATTTTCTATTCAACTTTGCACGCATTGATTCATTTAAAAGCTGCTTTCTTAAACGTACAGATTTTGGAGTAATTTCAAGATATTCATCTTCATTCATTATTTCAAGACCTCTCTCAATACTTATTTCCCATGCTGGTACAAGATTGATAGCTTCGTCAGCTCCACTAGAACGCATATTTGAAAGCTGCTTTCCTTTTGTTGGATTTACACTCATTTCTTCACCTTTACTTGTATTTCCAATAACCATACCATCATACACTTCTACTCCAGGACCAATATAAATGACTCCTCTGTCTTGCAGATTCCAAAGTGAAAAACCTAAAGCTTTACCACCTTCCATACTTGTCATAGATCCTACAGGCTTTCTTTGAATTGCTCCTACATATTCTGCAAATTTTCTAAATCTTGAAGAAAGAATACCAAGACCTTTTGTATCTATAATAAATTCTCCTCTGTATCCAAGTAATCCTCTTGTTGGGATTTCTGCTTTTATTCTTGTTATACCTTCTCTCTCATTCATATCAAGCACTGTTCCTTTTCTTCTTCCAAGTTTTTCCATGACTACTCCTGAAAATTCTGTTGGTACATCTACTACTACTTCTTCAAATGGTTCTTCTTTTTTACCATTTTCTTTTTCATGGAAAATAACTTGTGGTTGAGAAACTTGAAGTTCATATCCTTCTCTTCTCATGTTTTCAAGAAGCACGGCAATATGCATTTCACCTCTACCATATACTAAATATTTATCAGTATCAAAATCAACCTTAAGACCCACATTGACTTCAAGCTCTTTTTCGAGTCTGTCTCTGATTTGTCTACTTGTGACAAATTTTCCTTCTCTTCCTGCAAAAGGTGAATCATTTACCAAGAAATTTAGAGAAATAGTAGGCTCATCAATATGAATAGCTGGTTTACCTTCTCCTTCTGGATCTTTCAAAAAACTTTCTCCAATAAAAATATTTGGAAATCCTGCAATCATTACAATATCTCCTGCACTTGCTATTTCAGATTCAATCTTTTTAACACCAAAAAAAGTATAAATTTTTGTAATTTTTCCACTAGTTACTTTTCCTGAAAATTGATCTCTGACATATATAGTTTCTCCATTTTTTACTTGTCCTTCGTATATACGAGCTACTGCCATTCTTCCTAGAAAATTATCATAAGCAAGATTAAATACTTGCGCTACAAAAGAGTTTGCTTTTTCTCCAGCCGCTTTAGGAACTTTATTTAAAATAGTATCAAGTAAAGGCTCTAAATTTTTTCTTTCATCTGCTAAATTTTTCATAGCCACACCTTCACGTCCTACAGCATATACAGTTGTAAAATCAAGTTGTTCATCATTTGCTCCAAGCTCTAAGAATAATTCAAAAACTTCATCATGCACTCTTTGACAATCAGAAGCTGGCTTATCGATCTTATTGATGACTACAATAGGCTTTAAACCTAACTCAAGAGATTTTTTAAGAACAAATCTTGTCTGTGGCATTGGACCTTCTTGTGCATCAACTAAAAGTAAAACACAATCAATAGAACGAAGTACACGCTCTACTTCAGATCCAAAATCAGCATGTCCTGGGGTATCTAGAATATTTATTTTTGTATCTTTGTAAATTACAGAAGTGTTTTTAGCATAAATAGTAATTCCTCTCTCTTTCTCAAGATCATTAGTATCCATTGAAAATCCTTCTTCCAATACCCCACATTCTTTCATTAAAGCATCAGTCAAAGTAGTCTTTCCGTGGTCCACATGGGCGATAATAGCGATATTTCTTATTTCTTTGTAATCTTGATTCATATTTTTTGTAATTTAAAATTTTTTTCTAAAAATTATTCGCCGAGAGAGGATTAATTTGAAAAAATAATTTTTAAATTTCGAGCTCTAGCGATAAAAATAAAAGCAATTTCTGCTTTTAAGATAAAAGAATGATAACACAAAAGTCAAGTTAAAGCAAAAAAATAAGCCCCTTCGTATTGAAGGGGCTTAAAAATTATTTTTTATAATCTTTAATAAATACCAAAGAATTTTTCAAATTCAAACTTTCTTCTTTTATTCTTTTTAAAGCTTCTTTTGGCTTTAAAATATCTATAAATCTAGATTTTTTAGATTTATAGTAAATAAGAGAGAAAATTGAATTATTAATTCTAATTAAAAATACACATTTTTCTTCATATTTATAAGACATTGTATGAAGAATACATAAAAATTCTTTCAAGGTAAAACAATGAGGCCTTACACACATCGCTTTTATTGACTCATATTCAGTAAAAGTCTCAAAAGAGAGAGGTTTATGTTCTTTAAAAGATAATCCTACAGGATTAAATTTTAAATGATCTATCAATGAGATATCAATTTCATTTAGTAATACATGGCTACCAAATTGTTCTGCTAATAAAGACGAAAAATCTTTCATTTTGTGGGAATTTAATGGGTTAAAAATATTTTAAGGAACGAATTAAAATAATACCACGAATATATAGTATTAGTCAAATCTGAAATATAATAAAAATTCATTATTTCACCCCTATTTCTTTTAAAAAAGCTTTACTGTTTGAGCTTCTTTTTAAGAATTTTTTGACTGATTCTGCCTCTTGTCGACTTCCTCCAACTTCAAGTATCTCTTTTCTGTATCTCTCTCCTATTTCTTTTAACTTATTTTTATCATTCATCACTTTTTTAAATTCAGAATAAAAATCTTTTGCATAAACAAGTGCCCACATATATGAATAATATCCTGCATCATATCCACCTACTAAATGATGAAATCCAGCTGGAAAAATATTATTATTATCAAAATCAAAATATTTTTTTATTAAATCATTATAATATTTATCAATATTTTTAATATTAATATCAGAATGAATATTTAAATCAAACAGAGACATTATAAAGACTACAAGATAATTATATCCAGCCAAAAAATCTCTAGAAGAAATTATTTTATTCATAACATCTTTATCTAAAGACTTACCAGTAATATAATGTTTAGATATTTGTTTAAGATATTTTTCTTCATAAAAGAAATTTTCCATAAATTGAGAAGGTGTCTCTACAAAATCCCAAACTGTGTCATACCCTGCTTGAGAGATATGCTTTGCTTCTGTGAGCATGTAGTGAAGTGAATGTCCAAATTCATGAAATAAAGTCTCTACATCTCTAATAGTCAAAAGAGATGGGATTTTTTTATTACCTTTTGAAAAATTACACAAGATATAATTTACTGGTATTTTTCTTTTCCATTCACCTTCAACAAACAGACTTCCTCCGTCTACAAATTCAGCAGAGCAAGCACCATTATGCTTTCCATCTCTATTAAATAGATCTAAAATTAAATATGATACTATTTTATTTTTATCCTTCAATTCAAATAATTTTAAATTTTTATCAAAAAATACAATTCCTTTTTCTTTTTTTTCTTTTTCTTCAACTTCTTTCACCGAAAAATTAAACAAAGATCCAAAGATATCAAACATCTCTTTGATCACATGATCCAATTCAAAATATTCTTTTACTTTTGAAGAATCATAAAAGTATATAGATTCTTTTAATTTATTGGCGACAAAAGAAGAATCAAAATATTCAAGTTTTTTTACATCCTTGTATTCTTTTATATTTCCGTTAGCAAAAGCTAATAATTCTTTTAATTCTTTCTTACTATTTTTATCTATTTTCTTAATAGTATTTTCTAAAAATCCTCTTATATTTTTTTCATTTTTAGCCATTCTATTTTCAGCTACAAAATCTACATGATTTTTATAAGATAGCATCTTTGCATTTTGATGACGAATTTCTATTATATTTTTTAATATTTTTATATTTTTTATTCCTCCTCTATTTTGTCTTTTATCATAAAGCTCTTTTCTTTTTTCTCTACTTTCTACAAATCTTATAAAAGGTATAAATTGATGATCTTGTATTGATACTTTATATTCATCCTTCACTTTTTCAAGTAAAGAGATCTCGTTTTCTGGCAATCCTATTATTTCTTCTTTTGTACATAATACAAAATCATTGTGATTATTTATATTTTCAGAAAAACTTATTGAAAGCTTGGAGATTTTCTTTAAATTTGCTTTAAATTTTATAAAATCTTTTTTTGATAAATCAAAACCCATTCTTTTATATACTTTATAAAAATCTTCTACTAACTTTGTACTACCAATTCCAAATTTTCCATCAAGAATATTTTTTTCTTTTCTAAAATTACCTTCTTTATAATCTAATACTGCTGTATATATCTCTTTATCAAATTCTATATCTACACTTTTATCAGTTAAATTTATTTTAAATTCATTAAATAGATCTCTAACTTCTTTTTTATTATGAGATTCAGACAAGATTGATATTTGATGAATAATATCATCAAAATCTATATCACAATACTCTAAAGCTAGTATTGTGTTTTCAAAATTTCTATCTTCTTTTTTAATAGATTTTATTTCTTTATAAATACTATTTTTATTTTCTATATATTTATTAAGAATTTTATTCAAATCTTCTTTCTTAAATTTTTGTACTTTTGATATCAATTTCCAATCAGGCAATATTTCAGAATTTTCCTTTTGCTTCATATTTTAAATTTATATTATTTATTTTACTTTAAAAGACACTCTTGTGACTGCTGTGATTTTCTTATCTATAGTACTGGTATCATAAGATCCATAATCACTAGTATCCACACTATCCTTACTTGTTATTTGAAATACTCCCTGTGAAGCAGTGATGACATTTCCTGCATGATTACCTGTTGATCTGGCGATAGCTTCAGCTCTCTCAAAAGCGTTTTTTGTAGCCTCGTTTAGCATTTCAGTTTTTATATTAGATAATTTTGTATAAAAATACTGGGTAGTATTTATATTCAAACTCACATTTTCAAAATAGCTACCCAATTCATTATTTATATAATTATTAATATTTAAAGATAAATCTTTTATTTTCATCACATCATCAGATGCGATATTAACATTAAGCATATATTCTGAGTATTTTTTACCAAGACATGAGTCCCATGAATTTTTATCTCTCAAAGTACACATTGGGATATTGCTTGTAGGTTGTACATCAATTTCTTTTGAATCTATCCCGTGATTTACTAAATATTTAATTAGCGAATCTCTCGCATCAATTATCTTTTTAAGATTTGCTTCGTTTGAAAGATTTGGATTATCTATTAAAAGATTGATAGATAACGAAGCTCTATCACTTGTGACATATTTTTCTGAGGTTCCAGATACTGTTATACCTTGTGCATTTGCAAGTACAGAAATATTACCAAGACCAGATTTAAAAGATGAACCCAAAATAATAAATCCTAAAATTATAGCTACACAAATAATCATCAAAGGGAAAATTTTACTTTCAATTTTTCTTTTGACATATTCTTCTATCTTTTCTATTATGGTATTAAATTTATTCATATGTTTTAAAGGTTTTAGTTTGTTATTAATGTTATAATTCTAGCATATAAAGTCAAAATTATGCAAAATTTTCTATTTAATTTTTTTGTATTAATATCTACACTTGGTGGAGCTACTATAATGATAATTTCTTCTTTAATAGTAGCTTTAATTATATTTTTCTATCACAAAGAAAAGAGATTGGCCGGCTTTTTCTTTTTTAATTATATGAGTGTGATAGCTATTGTGACTATATTAAAAAATATTATAAAAAAACCAAGAAATCCTCTAGCGTTAGTCTATGAAAATAGCTATGCTTTCCCTTCTGGTCATACTGCAGTGGCCATGATTACTTTACTTTTAGTTTTTTATCTATCAAGATTTATTAAAAATAAGTTTTGGAAAAACTTTTCTAGAATTTTAGCCATTGTCTGGCTTTTCTTAATTATATCCGCAAGACTTTATTTAAAAGTTCATGATATTTATGACATAATAGCTTCTTTGATAATATCAACTTTGATTTATTATTATTCTTTAAATATAAAAATATTTTCAAAAAGTATTTTAAAATCGGAATTTAAAAAAGTAGAGAAAATTACCACAGAAAAGAAAAAAGAAATTGAAAATGAATTCAAAAGATATGAATAAAATAAATAAAAAAGAAATAAAAAAAGATTTATTAAAAATAATAAGAAATCATATATTAAAGATTGCTACTACAGAAAGAGCAGATACAAATAAGTACTTTTTTAAAACAGAAAAAGGAGAATATGGAGAGGGTGATAAATTTTTAGGTATCACAGTGCCACAGACAAGAAATATATCTAAAGCTTTTTGTGATTTAGATTTAAAAGAAACAGGAAATCTTTTAAAATCAGAATTTCATGAAGAAAGATTGCTTGCACTATATATACTTATAAATAAATTCCAAGAAGCATCTATATCTAATTCTAAATCTTCAAAAAATAATGAAAATAAAATACGCGAAGAAATTTTTAATTTGTATTTTAAAAATATTAAATATATAAATAATTGGGATCTGGTAGATTTTTCTGCTCCAAAAATAGTTGGAAATTATATAAAAGAAAAACATTCTCTCAAATCTAAAAATTGCTCTGGAGTAAAATTTTTAATTTCTTTAGTAAAAGATGAAAATAAATTTGCTAAAAATAAAAAAGAAAAATTATGGGAAAAGAGAATTGCTATAGTATCTACTTATTCTTTTATGCAAAAGCCTTTTAAAAATGAATACTCTCCTGAGATAATCTTTGAAATTGCTATTGAAATATTAAATGAAAAAGATGAATTAAACAATCATGATTTGATACAAAAAGCTGTAGGCTGGATGCTGAGAGAATATGGAAAAAGAATAAATGAAAAGAAATTAAAAGAATTTTTAAATAAAAATTTTGAAAAAATAAAAACAAAAAGGACTTTACTTCGCTATGCAATAGAAAGATTTCCTGAAAAAGAAAGAAAAGGGTATTTGAATAGGAGATAAATTTATTCACTATCAAATCACAAATTTATTTATGAGCTGAATAATGTGGACGAATTTTATTTTTAGGCTTCGTCCATTTACCTGGGGAAATTATTTTTTTGGAACAAATCGATCCCCATCGACTTTTCCTTTAATTCCTTTGACAGAAAGAGAGAAAGTAAACTGATGAATGTCTCCATCAATCTTGTCTGTACTTTTATTTAAAGCTGATACCCATTTAGGATATCCTTTAAAATCTCTTAAATATTGTTCGAAAAATGAAGCACTGCTGTAAATCATAGGTTTACGACCAGTTCTTTTTTCTATAATATTTAAAAATACAGAAAGCTCGCCTATTGCTTTTTTAATCTCAACGGCAGATGGAGTAATGTACTCAACTTTTTGATTTAAAGTCTTTTTGATAAAAATCACTTTACCTTTTTTATTCTTTAAAACAATTCCTTTCTTATTCTTTTTTTCAATCATTATAGTTTTCTTGATAATTTTTATATGCTTTACATATTTAAAAACTTCAATATCTACTATAGGAGGAAAATCAGAGCTGATTTTAGAAATGCTTTTTAAATAATTATCAGCTTGTTTTTTACCGTCTTCTTTTAAATCAAAGAAATGATAAGTACCTACTTTTATCTTAGCTTCTTTTGCTCCATTAAAATTAGATATAAATCTTTTATCTTTTCTATCATCTCCCATAGTCGCACGAAGAATGACAAAAGAAATTAAATAATTAGGATCAGTTTTTACTTGATTCCAATTAACAATTTCCTGACAACTTGAAATATCTATTCCGATGGTATCTCTTTTTTTACCAACTTCTTTATTTATGTTGTGCTCTGTGCAAGAAAATAAAAAAGAAATTAAAGCTACAATGAAAATTACTTTTTTCATTTTTAAAAATTTAAGGGTTAATTACAAAGAATGACTATATATAATATAGCATATACTACATATATGTCAAGTATACAAATAAGCTAATTAATTCTTTAAATGCTTGTATTTTTTATATACAAATATAATTGTTCCGCTACCTGCCCGAATACTTAGAGAGCAGAACCCTAAAAGAAAAATACCTTTTCCTTTTTTCAAAAGAAATTTCACCCCGGTCAAATCAGAAATGCAAGGAGTGTTTTTTCTTTCAGGGTTGCCGAGGCTCTGCGAGGCAGTGGCGGAGAATGTGAGATTCGAACTCACGGAACTTTTACAAGTTCGACGGTTTAGTAAACCGTTGATTTAAACCACTCATCCAATTCTCCTTTTATTTTAAAACGTGGCGGAGACGGCGAGATTCGAACTCGCGAGGGGCTTTGACACCCCTGCCTCTTTAGCAAAGAGGTACGTTAGACCGCTCTGACACGTCTCCAATGATTAATATTCTAACATGAAAAACTTCTTTTTTAAAATAAAAAAATATTTTAAAAATTAACTTAAGATATCTTGATTAGGTATAAAGATTATTGTGTAGTATAGTGAATATGAATGTAACTTTTTGTTAATGATTAATAACTAAGGAGTCTTTGACCCTTTAACATAATCTTCTACATTTTATCGATCTGGATACATGTTTGTCCATTTCAGTAACAAGAACCAATAAATTATAACAAAAATTCATACCTATTGTTTGAAAAACATATTTATATAATTATTATTCTAATGTATTTATTTAATAATCTAATAAATAAAAATATGACAAAAAACAAAATAAACTCAAGTTCTCAAAAGGTATTTAATATATCTATCATGTCAGCAGTAATGTTTTCAGTCTTATCCATCTTAGCAATAGGAAAAGTAAGCGCGCAAACTTATTCAACAATAACTAGTCAGCTAGATTTTGGTGATAGAGGTACAAATGTGACAAATTTACAAGCTTTTTTAAGTTCAAATACTACAATATATCCATCACAATTAGTGACAGGATACTTTGGAACATTGACAAGACAAGCTGTGATGAATTATCAAGCAACTTATGGACTTAGCCAAGCTGGACGTGTTGGACCATTAACTCTTACAAAAATAAATCAACAAATATTAGCAGGAGGAATCATGACAACAGATATAGACGCACCTATATTTAATACTGTTAGTCAATCTGTAAATAAAGATCAAGCAACTTTTACTTTCTACACAAATGAAGCTACTACTGCTTACGCAGCATATAGCACTTCACCTTTATCTTTTAATGAAGGAGATATAAATAGTGTAGGATTCTCTGTATTAAGTGGACAAACTACAAATACAACTTCAAGCTTAAATACTTATCAGACAGTCACTATTTCTAATTTAAATCCAAATACTACTTACTATTACACATTAGTAGCAAAGGATGCAAAAGGAAATGTGAGTGTATGGGGAGTACATAATAAATTTACAACTACACAATAGTAAAATACTGAAAGAAGAATAATATATAAATAAAATATACTTGTAGATAATACAGGTATATTTTATTGTCTAATTTGTAAGATAGATTTTGTATTGTAAAAATAATAATGATATGATTTTAATATAATAAATCAAAAGAAATATATGGTAAAAGAATTTATACAGTTTGTAAAAGAAAAAGGAGTGATTGGTCTAGCTGTTGGTATCATAGCTGGCTCTGCTGTGACAAAAGTAGTGTCAGCGTTAGTGGATGATCTCATCAACCCTTTAATTGGAGTACTGTTAGGAAAGGCTGGCAATCTGGCTGATTATGTATTTATAATCCCTGGTACAAGCGCGGTGATAAAATGGGGAAATTTAGCTTCAGTACTTATTGATTTCTTTGCAATATTATTGGTTATATATTTGATATTTGTAAAATCACCTTTAAATAAATTAGATAAAAAGGATTAATATAAAAAAACAAAAACAAGCTCATCATAGAGCTTGTTTTTGTTTTAGGAATTAATTGGATTTGATTAACCTTGATCGTCAAACATATCCATAATCACCATAACCTCATCTTCGTATCCATTCATAACGACACCGTTATAATTATAAAGTTTTGTACGCACAGAATTTCCAGAATAATAAGCAGCTGTTCTTGGATTAGCACCACCTAGATTTTTACCCACGACTTCGATAGCTTCATCGAAATTCGAGAATTTAATCTTTGCAGACCCCCATCCAAATGGATTGTTATTTAATAAAAACTTTCCTCCAGAGGACTCACGGACAGCAACTGCTGGTAATAGATTGTATGGTAAACCATATTTTTCTGCTACAAGCACAAATTGTTCTCCATATCCTGCAAGTGGCATAGATCTATTTTTAAAATAAGTATCTATCTTTTTTGCAGCTTCTTTTCTCTGAATATCTTGTACACTCAACTTTTCTCCCTGAGATACAGAGACACTGTTATTTTTGGTATCTACTGTATCATTTGGGACTGTATTTAACTCAAACGTTGATAGGGCTAGCAAAGGTATGAAAGCCATAACAAAGAGAGTATTGTGTAATTTTTTTTTCATAACATTGCGGTTTAGCTCCGCGAACTATCTATATCTGTATATTCCGTTTAGAAACGAAAAATGAGCTTATCGCTCATATGTGCATATGTTAGCAAATTGCAATACAAAAGTCAAGGACTCTACAACATTAAAATAGACTTGTCAAATAGACTCCTAAAAAAAGCCTTATTTTTCAATACTATTTTGACTTATTAAAAATATGTGCTAGAATTACTTTGTGTCAAAATCTTCAAAAGACTCCCAAAAGTCCACTTCTATAAAATTTTAAAGAAGTAAAGGTAAAATGGCCCTATCGTCTATCGGTTAGGACGTATCCTTCTCAAGGATAAAAGCAGAGTTCGATTCTCTGTAGGGTCACAAACAATGAAAATTATATTTAAAAATAATATTCCAGTTATAAGATCTAAAAAGATATGTAAAATTATAGCTTTTTTCTTTGGAGTTCCCATTGGGGGAGTAATGCTATTCCCTTTTATTGTAGTCAGAGATGAAGACATCTTGAATAATCAGGATTATATAAGACATGAAAGTATACATATCTATCAATGCATAGAAACTCTAATACTGGGTATCTATATTATAGGAGCCTTACAATATCTATATGCGAGATTTATATTAAAGAAAAATAAAATAGAAGCTTATTATTTTATGAGTCATGAGCAAGAAGCACATCAAAATGATCAAAATAAAGAATATTTAAATAAGAGAAAATGGCTCTCTTATTATAAATATCTTTTACCAAAAAATAAAAGAAGGATGGATTATATAGATGGAAAAAGAACAATATACTAATTACCTCTCCTTCCACGCTTTATCTTGTCTGACTAGATCAATATTCGAATTGTGATGATCTGCTAAAATCATTTTTACTATCTTTTCCATTCTTGCACCTTGTGAGCCTTTTACAAAAATAAGATTTCCTCCTATTTCTTTTTCTATTTTTCCATTTTTATAATCTTTTTCTTTTAAGTCTTCTAGGATTCGTAGTAATTCTTTGCCGGTCTCAATACTATCTCCACATATACATATATTTTCTCCACTCATCCCATTCTTCATTGCTGAATCAGCGATTATCTTTGCACGGATTCCACAAGTCAAAAGAATATCACAAGAATTGGATACGATTTTACCTATTCTTTCATGTTCACTCTTTGTAAAATCACCAAGCTCTAGCATATCTCCTAATACAAAAATCTTTTTCTTTTCTATGTCTAGCTTTTTAATTGTATCGATACCATTTTCAACTGCTTTTGGAGAAGAATTATAGGTGTCATCTATTATAATACTATTATAAAACCCATTTAATATTCTCATTCTTCCATTTGTTCTTCTTGTGTTTTGAATATCAAGTATTGCTTTATCTAAATCTATGTTTAATTCTTTTGCAATAAGTAATGATGACATTAAAGAGTAAACAAGAGCTTCACCTATCACTCCATTTATTTCTATTTTTTTCTCTTGTTTATCTTTAAATAAAAGATTTGCTGATACTCCTTTTAGATCTTGTATATTATTTTCATTTTTTGTTAAAATAAAATCTATATTTTTAGTATATATATCAGCTGTATTACTTTTAACTGAATAAGATTTCAATACTATATCTCTATTTCTATTTAAAATATCACTTTTTACTTCGTCTGCTATTTTTACACAATCTTTATCATCTAGATTATATATAAAGATACCTCCTGGCTTTATGTTGTCTATTAGATATTTCTTTTCTTTTACGAGCAAATCTCTATCACCTCCAAAAAACTCAATGTGTACAGGAACTTCTGCAAATCCGGTAAGTACAGCTATATCAGGCTTTATATATTCACAGATAGACTTTATATCACCAGGAGCATCTGCTCCAATTTCTAAAACTAAATATTTAAAAAATGGTTTTTCAAAAATCTTTGCAAAACCATTGATGATAATCTTTATCCAAAGAAAAGGATTTCCCCAACCACTTTCTTCTTCTAAAATAGTGAGAGGAACTCCAAATTCACTATTCATACTCTTTTTACTTGAAATCACCAAAGTGTGACCATCTGATCCTTTTAAATTATCTTTTAAAACACTAAAAATAAAATCTTTTGTAGATGTTTTTCCTAAGTTTCCAGTAATACCAATAATAGTAGGCTTGTTTTTTTTGATGATAACTCTTGCTTGCCAAGTTATAATTGTTAGTACTATTTTTTTAAAATAATTTTTCATAGCAATTTACATTATACTACTTTCTTAGATAAGAATATTCTAAACAATCACATTTCTTTACTTTTTTTCCAGATTTACAAGGACAAGGATCATTTCTTGATATTTTTTTATTATCTATTTCTTTATTTTTGTTTTCTAACGAAGTACTGTTTCTCATTTGTGATTCTTTTAAAATTTTTTGACTCTCAATATTTGCTACCAGATTATCGATATGAGTAATAAAATTATAAAAATCTTCTTTCATTTTGTCTTGCATTGCGCGATATGTGGCCAAAGCTTCTTTTTTATATTCTACAAGTGGATCTCTTTGTCCATAAGCTCTCAAATTCACAGATTGGCGAATATGATCCATGTGTTCTAAATGTGCCATAAAATATTGATCTACTATTTGTAAATAAATATTTTTGAGCACTTCGTTTAATATTTCTTTTGTATATTTTTCTTCTTTTTCTAATACAAAATCTCTTAATTCTGGCTTTACTAAATAAAGCTCTTCTAAAATATCATTTATTTCTTTTTCATCTCCAAGTAATACTTTTCTTCTTCTTTCATATACACCTTGACGTTGATGATTTAAGACATCATCGTATTGAAGTGTATGCTTTCTTGCATCAAAATGAAATCCTTCTATTTTTTCCTGTGCCCCTTCAAGCATATTTGAGACCATTTTTGATGTGATTGGCATATCTTCTGGAAGTCCAAATTTATTCATCATATTTTTCACACCAGATCCACCGAAAATTCTCATAAGATCATCTTCAAGAGATACAAAAAATTGTGTGGCCCCATTGTCTCCTTGTCTTCCACTACGACCACGAAGCTGATTATCTATTCTTCTTGCTTCATGTCGCTCTGTACCTATCACAAAAAGACCTCCTAGATTATTTATTTCTTCTTTTTCAAACTCTGTTGGATTTGGACCACCTAGCTTTATATCCACTCCACGACCAGCAAGATTTGTAGCTATTGTCACAGCATGTTTTTTACCAGCTCCTGCTATAATCTCTCCTTCTCTTTCGTGATTTTTAGCATTCAAAATATTATGAGTCACATTTTCTCTTTCTAAATATTTAGAAATCATCTCATTTTTCTCAATTGATATAGTACCTATCAATACTGGCTGTCCTTTTTCAAATAAAGCTTTTACTTCTCTTGTGAGAGCTTTCAATTTTCCTTTTTCTGTTTGAAAAATAAGATCTTGTTTATCATCACGAACAACTTTTTTATTTGTTGGAATTTCTGATACTGGAATATTGTAAACTTTAAAAAATTCTTCTTCTGAAGTCTTTGCTGTACCACTCATACCTGAAAGCTTCATATAAAATCTAAAATAATTTTGATATGTGATAGAAGCGATAGTCTTTGACTCTTTTTGTATCTGTACATTTTCTTTTGCTTCTATGGCTTGATGAAGCCCTTCACTCCATCTTCTTCCTGGCTGCATTCTTCCTGTAAATTCATCAACTATCATTATTTCTTTACCATTGAATCCATTTTCTTTTACAACATCTTTGATCACATATTGCTTTTCTTTTATAAATAAAGCTTTTGCTTTTACTGCTATTTCAAGATGATGAACGAGTTTTACATTTTCTGCTGAATAAAGATTTGGAATATTAAATTCTTTTTCTACTTTTTCAATAGCTAAAGGTTTTAATGAGATAGCTTTTTGTTTTTCATCTTTATCATAATCTTCACCTTCGACTAATCTCTCTACAAATCGTGCAAATCTTTTGTATAATTCATCTGAATCTTGAGCTTCTGAAGAAATAATAAGTGGTGTACGAGATTCGTCAATCAAAATAGAGTCTACTTCGTCGACAATTGCAAAACTATGACCTCTTTGTACAAGTTGATCTTTTTCATATACGAGATTATCTCTCAAATAATCAAAACCAAATTCATTATTTGTACCATACGTAATATCTGCGAGATAAGCATCTCTTCTTGTGACTCTCTTTAAATATTCATTTTCTATTTTAAAATTTCCTTCTATTTTAATTTCTTGATCATTAATCTTTTCTTCTTTTTCATCTTCATTTCCTACTACATCTCTATCAAATAGATAAGATACCTCATGATTTAAAATACCAATAGTAAGTCCAAGTGAATCATATATTCTACCCATCCAGACTGCATCTCTTTTTGACAAATAATCATTTACAGTCACCACATGTACACCTTTTCCAGAAAGAGCGTTTAAATATGCTGGGAGAGTAGCCACAAGAGTTTTTCCTTCTCCTGTCCTCATTTCAGCAATGTATCCTTTATGCATCATGATCCCTCCTATTATTTGGACTCTATAATGCATCATGCCAAGAGTTCTTCTTGATGCTTCTCTTGCTAAAGCAAAAGCTTCTATCAAATTATTTTCTAAAATAGTCTCAATGATGTGCTTGTCTTCTTTTTTAAATTCTAAATCGTTTAGATTTTTTAATTTTAAAATATCTTCTTCTATTTTTATTTCATCTTGAATTTTATTTTTCAAAGATAAACTCTTTTCTTTTAATTTTATATCTGAAAGAAGCTTTAGATCATCCTCTAAAGCTAAGACTTTATCTACTAATGGGTAGAATTTATTTATTAATTTTTCATTTTCAGACTTAAACAATTTAGTTAACAGTGACATAAATATTCATCAATTACTTAATATTAATTTTTATATAAAATCCGGAAAAAACCCTTATTATTGAAACTAAAAGCTTCTATTAAAAGATTAATTATAGAGATATTCTAGCATAAAAGCTATTTTTTTGATAATTTTCTTAATACTCACCCAAACTCTTTATTCCTAGCTCTGGAATGTTTAAATGCTCACTCGTCTCTACAATAAACTCTATAGCTCTCACAGCTTCATTTACTTCGATATAATTTTTTGTATTTTTATCAAATCCAGCTTTTGAAAAAAAGTGAGTATTCATTTTATCTGGATAAAATCCTGATACACTTATACCAAAAGGAGCAAGCTCAATAGCTAGAGATTGAGTAAATCCATGGACAGCATACTTACTTGCATGATACACACTTCTTTCTGCTTTTGGATAAAGTCCTGCCTGGGAAACTATATTTATAATTCTTCCTTTTTTTAATTTCTTCATAAAAGGAATTACTTTTTGTGTGAGATCTATAAGACCTAGCACATTTACTTCAAAAACTTTCTTTATTTTCTCAAAATCATTTTCTGTCAAATCTCCTTCTATCCAAATCCCTGCATTATTTATTAAAGTGTCTATCCTTCCATATTTTTTGATTATACTTTTTATAGCTTTTTCTATATCATTTTCTTTTGTAATATCAGTGATCACATAATCAATATCAAAATACTTTTTAACTTCTTCACATTTTTCTTTTTCTGGAGAAAGTATGATCACGGTATTTGCTTTATTTAAAGCTTTTGCAGTCGCAAGACCAAGTCCATCACTTCCACCTGATATTAAAATGATTTTTTCTGAGATTTTAAGAGATTTATTCATACAAAAATTATATCATAAAACAAAAACAAAGATTTCATTATAAAATCTTTGTTTAACATTTAACAAGTACTTTTTTCTTTTTGATAATTAGAGCAGTTTTCATAATTACCAAAAAATAAAGCAACAGGAAAACATGAATCTTGTCCAACCACTTTATATTCTTTTTCTCCTAACTTGGTTAAAGAATCTGTTGGCTCAATTAGAGTTTGAAATAGGTACATATTATTTATATTTTTAACTAAAAAAATAATAACATTTATAAAAATAAAATCAAAATCTAGATTTGTGAAGTAATTTTATATTTGATATAATTTAAAGATTAGGACGATTAGCTCAGTTGGTAGAGCGCTACATTGACGTTGTAGATGTCAGAGGTTCGAATCCTCTATCGTCCACTAAAATAATATTCGTATTTTATTCATGATGATATTTTTCATTTTTTAAAATAGAAATACATCTATATATCTGCTCTATTAAAATAAGTCTTACTATTTGATGAGGAAATACAAGCTTTGATAAAGATAAAATAAGATTTGCTTTTTCAGATATTTTTTCTTCAACTCCAAAAGCTCCACCAATTATAAAAATAATCTTATCTATTCCTCTATTCATTTTCTCTTCAAAAAGATTTGATAATTCTTTTGTAGATTTTTCTTTACCCTTTTCATCAAGAAGTATCACAAAGCTATTTGAAGAAATTTCCTTTTTTAAAAATTCTAAAATCTTTTCAGATTCTTTTTTCTTTTGCACATCCTTATCTTTATCATCTTCACTTTTTAAAATATGCCAAGATAGGTCAAAATTTTTCTTGATCCTTTTTTCAAAATCTAAAATAAGATTTTCAAGATCTTTGTCATGCTTTTTTCCAATTGTAATGATTTGAAATTTCATAAATCCATATTACCAAAAATATTGCATTTTTGCTATAATCTAAAACATGAAAATATTATCCATAGAGACGAGTTGCGATGAGACAGCGATAGCGATAATGGATTTTGATAAAGAACAGAAAGAAGAAATCAAATTCAATGTCTTATCAAATCATATCCTCTCTCAAATAAATATCCATAGAGAATTTGGAGGAGTATTCCCTATGCTTGCAAAAAGAGAACATGCAAAAAATATTGTAAGGATTTTTGAAGAATGTATAAAAGAGGCAGATCTATTTGTAAAAAAAGAAAGTGAAGTTGAAAATGATGAAGCAAAAAAAGATATAAATCTAGAAAAAAGAAATGAGGAAATATTTGAAGAAATGAAATCAAAATTTGATTTTGAAAAAGTAGAAAAAATTAGAATACTTCTTGAAAGAGAGCCAGAAATGTTTAGCGAACTCGCGAAGCTTTTTATAAAAATTGAAAAACCAGAAATAGATGCAATATGTGTGACAGCTGGCCCAGGCCTTGCTCCAGCACTCTGGGTTGGGATAAATTTTGCAAAAGCAATATCAATATTTTGGGATATAAAAGTCTATCCTATCAATCATATGGAGGGACATATAATGAGCACACTTGTATCACCTGTTAATAAAGAAAATAAATCCAGCAAAGGTGAATTCTTTATTAAAAATTTTTCTTCTCCCACTATCGCACTTTTGATTTCTGGAGGACATACAGAAATAATTTACTTTGACGAATTAGGAAAATATAAAAAAATAGGCAAAACAGTAGATGACGCTGTCGGTGAAGCTTTTGATAAAGTAGCAAGATCACTTAATCTCCCATATCCTGGTGGGCCTGAAATATCAAAGATAGCCGAAGAAGTGAGAAATAATGGATTAAAAATAGAAGCATCAGAAAAGCTCCCTCGCCCAATGATAAACTCTAAAGATCTAAACTTTTCTTTTTCTGGATTAAAGACGGCTGTTATTTATAAAATAAATAAATTAAAAGAAAAAAATATAAAAGAAGAAGATATAAAAAATTTAATTTCTCTTGATTTTGAAAATGCTTGCACAGATATATTATTAAAAAAAATAAAAGATGCCATAGAAAATACAAATGCAAAAAGTCTATTAATTGGAGGTGGAGTAATAGCAAATACATATATAAGAAAAAGTTTTTCAGAATTTGTATTAAAAGAAAATATAGATTTATATATACCAGAAAAATTTTTAACTGGAGATAATGCTTTTATGATAGGATTGGCAGGAATAATTCACATTTTAAATAATGAAAAAGAAGCTCATATCTCTGAAATAAAAGCTGATAGCAATTTTAGTTTAGAAAATATTTAAAAATATATTAAATAGATAAAATAAAAACTCTGTGAATCTCACAGAGTTTTTATTTTTAGTTTTTTAATTTAAAAATATATTTAAATTTTTATTTATTAAAACTTTTTATATAATTTTCTATCTCTTCTTTTAATTCTGGCTTTTGTAAAGCTAGATCATTTAATAATGCTACGGCCATATATTTTTGATCATTATCTACATATGCTTTAGATAAAAGTATTATTGATTGCACATCTGCTTTATCTAACTTTAGATTTGATTCAAGTAAAGGTATCAATTTATTTAGATTGTTTGTAAAATAAGCAGCTTTCTCTATAGACTGATTGATATTATATCTACCATTACTTTCTAAAAGTTCTTTAGCTTCATCAAATTTACCAACATAAACATTAGTCAATGATAAGAATGTCTTTGATAATTCATAACTTGTGTCATCTAAATAAGCTTTCTCAGCAACTATATTTGCTTCAGCAAAATTATTTGATGCCATCAATGCTTGAATATACTCTTGAGAAATTGTCTGCTTTTTTGGAGCCATATCATAAGCCATTTTTCCATATTTTAAAGCTTCTTCATTTTGATTTATACTTCTTAAGAAAGATGTATAAATTGAAAGACTTCTAGGGTCTGGATTTTTAGCATCTACCAATGTTTTATATTCACTCTTTGTAGCTTCTACATAATCTGAAACTAGTTTGTATATAGGTAAATATTCTTCAGTTTGTGGGATATTTGCACTTCTTATTTGCTCTACAAGACCTAGACTAAATTGAGCAAGTTGTTCTCTACTTTCCATCTTTGCAACTCCTCCGATCTTTACTGCTTCTCTAAAAGAATCCAATGCTCTTTGAAGAGAGTCTAAAGATGATTCGCCGTCTCTTTTTTCTGGAGACAATCCATGGATAATAGCTCTGTTTGCTTTTATGTAAACAAAATTGAAATAATAAAGAGAAGTAAATAAAGCGATAATTATAAATGGAGCAAAGATTAAGATTTTTCTTTTTTGATCTTTTATGACATTTATATTTTCTTTTTCTTCTGCTTTAACACTAAAATTTAAATGTATATAAGCAAGTACAAATATAAATAATATATAAGATATT
The DNA here is from genome assembly GCA_018061825.1 of Minisyncoccota bacterium. Taxonomy (GTDB): domain Bacteria; phylum Patescibacteriota; class Minisyncoccia; order Phycocordibacterales; family UBA5272; genus UBA5272. The sequence continues at coordinate 5,356 of JAGOTK010000007.1, read as the reverse complement.
AGATTATCAAATACAAATATATTATGAATAAAATATGCTACTAAAAGACCTGTCAACAATGTCTTCTCTACAAAATCCTGTCTTGTATTTTTATTCTGTTTAGAATGTTTTGAAAACCACATTGAATAAATAGCTGAAAAATATAAAGATAAATAAGCAATAAGACCTAAAATACCAGCAGCGATAAGCCAATCCATAAACACATTATGTGTCCTATCAAACCAAGGCTCTTGAGAATACATTCTAGGATCGTTATGTTTTGCAAATACATAAAAATAATTGTCTTGTCCCCAACCTAATATTGGTCTATCTTTAAATCCAGCAAGAGACATCTTTACGTTTAAAAGTCTTGAAGTGAATGTACCATCACCAGAAACTGCAAGAAGACTTTGATATGTAGATGTAGGGTTATAAAGCTCAACTTTCAGCTCTCCAACTCTATTAAAAAAATAAAAAGGATTTGCAAAGCTTGATACTTTAGATAGTCTATTTAAAGTATTAGAATTCTTAATAAAATTTGTATTTTTTAAAGAAATAAGCCCTATAAAACCAACAAGAATAAAGATAACTACTCCAATTGAAACTTTACGAAGAATTTTCAAATCTTCGTATTTTTTTCCGGCAAAGAATAAAATTAAAGCAGAAACAAAAATTCCAATAACAAATCCTACTTGAGCTCCACGAGTCTGTGTGTAGAAAAGTACAATAAGATTTAAAATTGTCATTAAAAGATATATCCAAGAATTTTTATCTTTTTTAAATTTACTTTCAATAAAGCTTATAAAGAATAAGAATATAAAGAATATCGCATATATTGCTAAATAAGTAGAGTTTCCAAGAGAAGAATCCAATTGAGCCCCTCCTTGTGAAGGAGCAAAATACTTGTGTATAACATCACGCAATGAAGGTAAATATTTCATTGGAGTAAAAGATTCTAATCCTAAAAGTTGCAAGAATGCAAAAACCAAAACTGGTATATTTGAAACAAATAAGATCTCTTTATATTTTTTAAATTTATTTTCTGTATTAAATATAGAAATTATAAGTAGGAAATATAAAAATATATGTATATGAGAAATAAAACCTTCCATTCTTTCAAAATTTGAAAAGAAAGATCTCACAGGATTTACAGAAAATATATCTGCTAATAATAAGATGAAAACAAATGCAGAATAAGCATAAAGAATAATAGATCTTTTTGGTCTATATTCTTTATTTAAAATCATAAGCATTAGCCATGCTGCTGCTGCTATTTCAATTAAAATTCTAAATGCGAAATTCTTTCCAGTAATGTATGGGAAAAGCATTGCATTCCATGAAGTGCCAACGCCAAATCCAGAAACATAAAACGCTAAAAATGGGACAATAGCTAAAGCTACATAAATCACCAATTTTAAAAATTTATTTATATTCATATCTATTCTTTAAAAACTTATTTTATAATCCAAAAATTATATCATAATAAATAAATACAAGACACTTCACAATATTTAAAAATGTGTGCTTATTAAAAAGACTTAATTAAATAAGATCTTTTATCATATATGTCCCCTCTAAATGATATCCAAGCTTTTTATAATATTCACGCACGCCAACTCCAGAAATGACAGCCATTTTTTTATAACCTTTTTCTTTTGCTATTTTCTCTGCTTCTGCCATGAGTCTTTTTCCAAAACCAACATGTTGAGATTGATTTCCAGCTTCTCCAAATTTTTTAACTATCCCATACACATGAAGCTCACGAATAAGAGCAACATTTTCAGCAAGGACTTTTAGATTTTCTTGTCCCTTCAACTCTTTATCAAAGAAATCATCTTGAAGACGCAGTCTAGCAAATCCTGCAAGCTTATCATTTTCTTTTTTATTTATATATTCCAAGAAGTACTCTCTTCCATGTCTTGTATCATATTCTGTGACTCTGAGATTAAAGTCTGCATCATCTACTTCTGTATCCCTGATTTCTCTTGCACGAATATCTTGCTGAATAAATCCATTCTTTTTTTGATAATCATCTACCAACTCACGCATGTTTGATTTCTTTGAAGAAGCTAAAATGTATGTCGCAGGAATATCTCGAATCATTCTTATCAGTCTTGTGTAATTTTTAATTTCCCTTTCACTATCAGAAAGGACTTTTATCAAAGTCGTATCATCATAAGGCTGATAATCAAATCCTTTCAACTCTTTTGTCTCTCTGTCTTTATATTCTTTTTTTGTAAACATTTTATAAAGATAACTAGTCTTTAATATCACACAAGGATAAATCTTTAGCATATCTGGATGAAAATCTTTTGAATTATATAAATCCTTAAACATTTGAACATCCATTTCAATATTTGATTCTGGGAGGTTTGGCATCATATGATAAACAAATTTGAATCCTGCACTACGCATCATCTCTGTCGCTTCTGCTATACTTTCTTTTGTCATCTCTCTAGCATTAAAATCAAGCACATGCTGATCTAGATGCTGAACTCCTATTTCTATTTTTGTCACACCCAAATGACGAAGCCAATTTAATGTCTCAAAATTTATATAATCTGGTCTTGTTTCTGTAGATATACCTATTATTCTACAATTTGCTGTCTCATTTTCTGTCTGAAGATCTAATAATGACTTTGATTCTAAATTATCTTTTAAAAGTTTTTTACTTGTGAGACCCAAGCTGGAAAAAGATAAATTAGAATTTTTAATTTCTAAATCTGAAGTCTTAAATTCATTTGCTGCTCTAAAAATTTCTTTTAAAAAATATTCTTGATAATCTTTTTTATAATAATCAAAAGTACCACCTATCACTATGATTTCTAATTTATTTACTGGGTGACCGTTCATTTCTAAAGCTTTTAATCTTGAAGTCATCTGCTTATATGGATCAAAGTTGTTTGCTAAAGCTCTAGCTGCTGCTGGCTCTTTGGATAAATAAGACTTTGGCATTTTTACCTCTGTAGGACAATATATACATCTACCAGGGCAAGGATATGGCTTTGTAAGAAGAGATACTACTGTCACTCCAGAGCTACTACGCACCTTTAATCTTTTTAAGATTTGCTCTATTTCTTTTTTTCTATCTTCTTCTAAATTTTCTTTTCCTTCTGCTAATCTTTTTTGAAATAACATCAAAACTTCACTATTTGTAGGAGTTTTTGTTTTCCCTTTTTCATGAGCCTTTTTTTCTATATTTAAAATTTTACCAACTAATGTTTTTACACCCAAAAATTTTTGAGTCTTTGCTATTTCTCCTCTTATTTCGAGAATTTCTTTGTACAAATCAGCGTCTTTTGTGATAAGGCGTTTTAGATTATTTAGATCTTTTTCTATGTAAACTTTAGCAAAAATATTATTCATATTATTATGAATACTTTAACAAATTTTTGAGAAAAAGAGAAATAAAAAACCCTCACAAAATTTGTAAGGGTTTTAAAATTATTAAGGAGCTTTATCTTTTAAAGATCATCATCTTTTATCTTTTCTTTTTTAAAGATACCGCCTAGATCAATAGCTAAATAAAGTATAATAATAATAAAAAAAACTCCAAATGAATCATCTAATTTATCTAATCTAACCATTCTAAAAATGATAGTAAAAAATGAAAAAAAACAAGCTAAAGAAAAAGATGAGACAAAGTTAATTAAGATGCCTACATTTAATATTTTTTGTCTTTGTGATAAAACATAAAGAAAAATTAAAACGAAAAAAAAGCAAAAAAATACTACAAAATAGTGTACATAATGTCTTAAAATCATATCTGATAACAAAGGTTTCAAAAAATCTATATTATCCAAAAATGATTTATCTTTAATTTCTTGAATAGAAATAACCAATGGAACAACGATTATCCAAAAAATGGAATATAAGTCCCACACGAGATCTATTTCAATATTTTTAAATACGAGACTTTGAATAAAACCTGTGGAATAAAAAAACCAGACTAAAAAACCAATTAGAATGAAAACTGAATTTTCACTCAAAAAATCTTTTAATCTAAAGAATACTTCTTTGGTTTCAATAAAAGACATGCCTGTTATAAAAAAGATAAAAACAATAATCACAACTGAAATCAAGAAGAACTTAAAAATAATTCTGTTTATTTTTTTCATAATCTAAAAATTTAAGGTTGAAAAATTTGTTTAAAAAATATATGTATATATGTAGAATTTTTATATATCTAAATTTTAGACATATAAAAACAGAATTTTATAATTCAAAAATTAAAACCGAAAATCTTTAAACTTTTACATTTAAGTATTTATCTTGGCTTTTGTTTTAAAAGAACTTATTTTCAAATACTACAAAAAATAAGCCTTTTAGTCAAGTGTCTAAATTTTGTCTAAACTATTTTATTTTTAGAATAATCGTATATTTAATTAGAAACTGATATAGAATATATAGATAATGTATTTGAAGAGACGCTATCTCTTAAATATATATTTGCTCTACTCCCTACGTTTCCCCAAGCTGAATTTTTATATATAGTAAAAGACCATCTTCCTGAAATATTTACAGCTTCATATAAATTTCCATTTATACCCTCCCTTATTGTAGTGTTGTTTATAGGTAAAGAACAATCGACTCCACTTGTGTTTATACATATTGTAGGGTTTGAAGATCCTGTGTTGAAAGTAAAATATAAATTATTTCTTTTACTAAGTGAGAAAGATCCATAAGCGGGAGATATTTTTGTGTTATCAAGTGTTGGACCAGAAATCTGAACTGGATTTGATGGAGCTGGAGTCACTGATATGTTGGCATTTGTAGTAGGTATGCTAACTTTATTTGTAGTAGCTACTTTTGTTATTGGTATCACAGTTTTCTTTACAGTAGATACTTTTGTACTATTTGCTGTAGAATAATTTGATTTAGCAATTGGTTTATCTAAATAGCTTATCTTTTGATATTTTTGACAAGTCAATTCTTTTACCACTTCTCTAAAATCTCTTCTCACTACCGCATTTACTTCTATTTGATTTAGATATTCAAATCTTTTAACTCCTATTTCTGTAGATCTTCCATAAAATCCAGTAGCTCCTGTCTCTAAAAATCCTCTATCTGTGAGATATGCTTGCAATATAGACACTTCCCCTCTTGTATTTGCATCTTTTGAGCCATAAGATAAATCAAAGCTTAAAAATACACAATATGGATAATTTCCTGGATCAAGATCTAAAAATGGACCATACATAAGTGATGGATCTATTTCTATTACTACATTTCTATCTGAGATTATAGGTTGTGTATTATTTTGTAAATTATTCTGAGAAGTAGTACCTATGTTTGTATTATTATTATTATTATTATTATTATTATTATTATTATTATTATTATTATTATTATTATTACCAGATCCTGAATTTAAATC
>JAGOTK010000006.1:32097-33815 GCA_018061825.1 Minisyncoccota bacterium | reverse complement strand
TGGAGTAGCTGTTCCTATACCTAAATTACCTGAAGTATTCAATCTCATTCTCTCAGTACCAGATGTTTGAAAAATATAGTCAGCATTAGATGTATTAAAATAAGCTTGACTATCAGTTCCTACTGCAAAAGTAAGACCAGCTGTACCTGGACTAGTAGGTCTCGTTAATGTTACAAGTGTAGGATTTGAAGAATCTATTGAATGTATATTTAATGAACCTTGAATTGCTCCACCTCTTTGTGAATTTATTACGACTGTATTTGGTAAATAAACTGTATAACCATCAGCAACTTTCAAATCACCCGCAACAGATAATTTGTATGCTGGAGTTGTTGTTCCAATTCCCACATTTCCACTTTGAGTAAGTCTCATTATTTCACGAATTATTCCACCAGAGCCTGTTTGATAATTACCAAAGGCGAGATCTGTATTATTATTGCCATTAGTAATACTTTGAATATATGATCCATCAGCACCTCCTATAGGAGTACCACTTTCATAATTACCAAAGCGAAGTAGGGAATATGCTCCAGCAGTACCATTACCATTTTGAATATCTAATCCTCCAGTATATGCTCGTACATTGATCGCACTATTATCAAGATTGTCATATACATTAAGTTTTGATACTGGATCTGTTCTTCCGATTCCTACATTACCAGAAAAATTTGCATTAGTACCCGTTAGATTGCCAGTCAATGTCCCACCTGCAAGTGGAAGATATGTACCATTGATACCTATCGTTGTAGTAGCGACTACGCCATTAATTGAAAAATTGATAATATTTGTAGAAGTAGCAAAAGATATGTTATTTGAATTTATTATTAGAGCTGAAGAAGTGACTCCATTAACTGTACTTGTTAAAGTGTTTGTTGCTGATGACAATACATTTGTTGTTGTTGGAAGTAGACCTACAATTGAAGTAGTTGCTTGTACTCCATTTACAGTAGAACTGATGATTCCCGCAGCATAGTTAATTGTATTACTACTGATCACTGGAGTTGTTGAAGTCACTCCATTGATTGTTGTAGTCAAAGTATTTCCAGATAATGTTTGTGAAAATGAATTGATGATATTTGCAACAGCAGAAGATACTCCATTTACTATTGTTTGAAGTGTATTTGTTGTAGTAGCTACAGTGTTTGAATTTATTGTACTAAAAGTTGTACTTGAGTTTACATTATTTATACTTGAAGTGATTGTAGTACCATTTGTAGAAGTCGATACTGATAAGATATTACTGTTAATAATATTAGCAACTGATGAAGATATTCCATTTATGACTGTTTGAAATAGATTTCCTGATGATGACGCTACGCTTGTATTGATGATAGGAGTAGAAGAAGATAATCCATTTATAATAGTTGTAAGAGTATTTCCTGTTGATGTCTGTGAAAAATTATTAATAATATTTGCAATCGTTGAAGATATACCATTTGTTATTACTTGAAATACATTATTTGAACTTGACGCTACATTTGTATTGATAATAGAAGATGAGGATATAAGTCCATTAACTGTACTTGTTAAAGTGTTTGTTGCTGATGACAATACATTTGTTGTTGTTGGAAGTAGACCTACAATTGAAGTGGTAGAAGTTACTCCATTTACACTTGTAGTAAGTACTCCAGCAGCATAGTTAATAGTGTTATCACTGATTACTGATGATGTTGCCACCACTCCATTGATTGTTGTTGTAAGAGTATTACCAGATAATG
>JAGOTK010000006.1:1284-31997 GCA_018061825.1 Minisyncoccota bacterium | reverse complement strand
GTTGGAAGTAGACCTACAATTGAAGTGGTAGAAGTTACTCCATTGATAGTAGAAGTTAGGATTCCATTTGTATAATCAATAAAATTACTATTTATTATTGATGATGTTGATGTAATATCATTTACAATAGAAATGATAGTATTGGTAGAAACTAATAAAGAATTTGTAGTAAGTAAAGATGATGTACTGACATTTGTTATACGTCCAAACATATCTACAGATATTATTGGAATAATAGTTGAAGATCCATAAGTGCCAGCCACTGCTCCACTTGAAGCCAAATTAAATATTGGATTTTGTGATGTCCCTGTGTTGAGAATATTTCCTAAAGTTCCTGTAGCTGTCAACACTCCTGTATTTGTTATTGTATCTCCTACTCTCAATAATCCTGTAGAAAAAGTAAGAGTATTTTCTTTATTATTAAAAATATTCCAATCAGTAGTAGTGAGTAAACCTCTAGCAATACTAGAAGCATCTGGTAAATTAAATGTATGAGTTGCTCCTGTAGATGTAATAGAAAAGTCAGTACCTGTAGCTGATATTGCAAAATTTTGTATTGCTGAAGTAAGACCATTTAAAGAAATCCCACAAGGAGATCCAGATCCTACAACATTACCATCAGCGTCTATAGATAGACATTGGGTCGTACCTGTTGCTGCAGCTAAAGATGTTAATTTTAGACCATTACCGATAAATGTTCCACTTGCTATATTAAAATTTAAATTAGAATCAAGTGAAAGAAGTTGATTAGCTATCGCTGTAGAAGATGCTCTTAGACCATTTATTCTTTCTGAATTTAAAGCAAAAGGTGCAGATGTAAACTGAACTCTTGGAGAAGCTTCAGGATCACTTCCTATTTTTACTCCTAAGAAAATAGCAGAAGTATTGAAATCTAAATAAGATGGAAAATTTATACAAGATCCTAAATTTACATATAAATATCCACTTGAGTCTGGTGTGATTTGAGCACAAGATGAAGATGAACCATCATAAGTCTCTTTCCAAAGTAATGATCCATTTATATTTGCTGTATCTATTGAAGATCCTGTAGAAGAGCTATTGTATAAACTAAATTGAATTGTTGTAGCTGATGTCACAGCTGTACCACTAGCATTTCTCAATCTTGATTTATAGCTAATTGTATTTGGAGTAGCAGCGTGCACATTAATAAACACAAAAAGGAAAGAAAGGACAGTTATAGTCCCTAGTTTTAAAACTCTATTTAGTTTTAAATTAATTCCTTTAATCATATTTTATTTAACTATTTTCCAAGTTTCTCCTTCTTTGGTCAAAATAAATTTTTTATATTGATCCGAAGTCTTCACATAAACAATCGACACTCTTGCAAATTTACTTTGACAAGCATCACTATAAAATCCAGACACAGAATCTAAATTGGAAACATTTAATATTTGAGCAGTAGAAAAATTTTCTTCAAAAATTAAAGGATCTTTACTTAAATCTTCAACTGATATTCTTTCTTTACAACTATCAGTCAAAGACTCTATTGCTTTAACCCATTTCTTTTGGCTCAAATTATTTAAATATGTATTTAATGTATTAAACATCGATACATCAAAATACAAATCTAAATTATTTCCTGACTTGATATCTTTTATATCTACCAATACAGATCTTTGTAATTCAGGATGTGAAATTTTTATTCCTTCAAAATTATTTGCAGATCCAAAAGCATAATAACCATCTGGAGCAGTCTTGACTGTAGCGTTACTTGTATCAAGATCTACTCCACCTACACCTTGTAAAGTAAATGGATTTAAAATACTTCCAGTGATTAAAATATTTTCAGGTTGTCTTTTTATTTCAGTAAATAAATTTCCAAATAAATTTAAATTTTTACCGAAGTAAAATACTGACGCTAAAGCTAATACAATTATTGAAATTGTTGCTATCATAAAGATTTTTGATTTAAACATATTTTTTGTATTGTCTGTTTTTATAAGAATCTTATTTGATTTATTATGAACGATAATAAATTTGATAAATAAAATTATAATTATTAAGATTAATAAAAATCCTATCAAAACATAAATTAATTTCTTTGAGAATATTTCTGAAATTTTTATTACACTTTTTATATTTGATGTAGAAGAAATATTTGAATTATTATTTTGAATATTTGATTTAGTATTAGTATCTATTGATTGTGTCTTTGATTGATCATCAGTCGCGTCTATCTCTTTTATTATTGTGACAGGTTTACAAGAAGTGACATAAGTATTATTTATAGTATTATTTTTTGGAGATTGACCTTCTGTTATAACTGCATACACAGGTGACATTTTTAATATTTTTCCAATTACAGCAGTATTTAATTTCTTAGATACAGGTTGGAAATAATATAATCTTCCAGGAACTAAATTATCTATGACTACAGAGTGATAAGTATTTAAAGTGTCAGTATCTTCAGATGTGACCTTATCTAAATTATCTTCTGAAAGTCCATATCTGACTTCGCCACTACCTACATCTCCAGAATTCCAAGTTACAAGAACTCCGTTTTTATTTATCTGAGTGACAAATGCATCGACGACTCCAAGTCTAGGATTGATATTTGGTATTAGACAGACAGCATTAGTATTTACCACAGTAGTGACTATCGAAGAAGTGGTACTTGTAGCATAGACCACTTCATTATTTCCAACACAAGAAGCTCCATCCCATGATGTACTTTCTCCACAATAAGTAGATCCATTAGGTATAGATACAGAGCTAATACAACTTGAACCATCCCACACTGTATCTACTCCACAATAAAGTGATCCATCGACAACACTATCTCCTACAATAGAAAAACTTTTTACATAACTCTGCATAACATTACCATTAAGATCTTTTGCAAAGATTATTACTGGTATTGACTCAGATGCAGAAAAAGTCAAATTGTTGATAGATACAATATATCCACTTCCTGTAGACGTCGTAGTAGCTACGACAAAAGGTGAAAGATTTGTACTTGTAGAAAAAGAAAACTTTGTAGGTATTGTAGATGCTACTGTAGCAGATCCAGCACCTCCTCCATTTTTATAATAATTTCCTTTTACATATACTATAGTATTATTTAAATCTACACCTGTACCAATATCTAAAATTGTAAAATCTATAGAAGATGTAGCTGATACAGGATTATTACTTGCTGGAGAAAATGAATCTATGTATGGAGCGCTAGAATCAGTAGTAGAAAAAGTATAATTATCAGAATTCATTATATTTCCAGCAATATCTTGACACTCATAAGTAGAGACTGAGATTACATCACTTTCTTGGAAAATGGGAGCTGGTGTGATTGTAAATCTATATCCATAGTTTATTGTTGATACAACAACTCCAGAACTTGTACTTGTATAAGTTTTTAATACTCTATTTGGAGAAGAAACGTTTATTTTACAAGTTGAAGATATTATTCCTGATCCAGAAATATTTGTAGATTTAATATCTATTATATCTATTATTATTTGTGAAGATACACTCACATTTGTAGCACTGATCACTGGAGTACGAGCTGAAACTTGAGGTTTAGTAGTATCTGCCTCTGTTCTAAATGTCCATGTTGTTGTAGCTATCACATTTGGTCCATTAGTATCCCCTAATTGACTTTGAGCAGCCGATGCAGTATCTCTATGTCCAGATATTTGGACAGTATACAAAGTGTCATAAAGCCAATTTCGAGTATCTACTGATATATTAGCTGGACTATATGGATTTACAGTACCAGAACACAGTGTCAACCATGTTCCAGTGCATATATATGTTGTTGATGCTGTATAACTTGAAGTTGCTATACCATTATTTATATTTACAACTCCACCTGTTGGTGGATTAACAAATCCAGTACCTACACCACTATCATCACCTGCACCATTTTTACTATCTCTGACATCAAAAAGATAATTTGAATTTACAGTTACATTTGTTGCTGTATCTACTGGATTTGGATTTTTAGCATATGGCTTTTTTGTATCAGCTAATACAATCATATTAAAATCTTCCTTACTATCCATATAGTCTATTCCATTTCTAGCAATATTTGAATCTGTTGTTGAAGCTAAAGTATAATTTATACTAACAACTGTTGATGTAGAACCATAATTAAATGCAGTTGGCTTTAACATTCTAAAATTAATTTGAACAAATTGTCTTCGGCCTGTATACCAATTTCCAGCTAAATTCGTACCTGTAAGATTAAATTTTCCAATTGTATTATCAATATTTAAATCATGATTACCATTACTTACATAACTATAATTATCATAAGCGCTCAAACCATTTAATGTTGAACCTGATAAAATATCTTTATCAAAATTTACAAGAAGGTCAGCTCCATTTGATGGTTGAGCTGCACCGATACTAACATCTGCACGTAAAGTTATTGTCTTTCCAACATAATAATAATTATAGTCAGACGGATTACCAGTTCCTCCATCTCCAGTATCATCAGAACCAGTTATAGTAGTAGTGAAAAATTGAAACCAAAAACTTCCAGAAGGTGCGGCAGCTATTGTGCGTAAAGAAAGTCCAAAAACAAGAATTATTATTCCTGCTGTTATTATTTTTCTTAGTTTAAAATTTTTCATAATTTTTTAATTATCACCTACTTTATTTATGTTCAACAATACAGCTGTAGTGTCTAAAGAATTCACTAAAGTGTCTTGATTAATATCAGTCCTTAAAAAAGTTCCTGTATTACTATTTTGACCTAATACTAATGTCACATCTAAAGAATTTACAAGATCATCTCCTAAAGAAGCTGTAGATGTTCCTGCTCCATCTATATCTCCTACTGTAAGGTTAATAGATCCTTTAGTTAAATTAGAAGGATCAGTCTGAGTAAAATTTAAAATATTTTCACCATTAACTATATTTACGTTTGAATATTTTTTAGTTAATGTCTGAAATCCTTTTACATAAATATCATATGTTCCAGCTGGTAGATTACTTAAATCTATACCTGCGTCATATGTACCATCAATATCTGATGTAATTAAAGAAGTTGTATAAATAAGATTTCCATTTTGTTTAAATTTTAAAAAGAAAATCATTTTATCATTTGAACCAGAAGTATAATTTCTTAATTCTTGAACTAGCCAATGGATTTTACCCACAGTTCCTGTGACGTCTCCCCAAAATGCACCATGGTCAAAAATAAATCCATTGCTTAATGATTGACCAACAGCTGGAGCTCCGACCTCTGCATCAAATTGATAGTTTGATGAAGTAGATTTAAAATCTATAGGTCCAGCAGAATTCATATCTGTACTAATAGCGGCCAAAGCAAAAAAATTTACAGTGACAAAGACCACAGTTAAAAACAATAAGAATATGTTTGACTTAATTTTATTTATTTTCATTTTTTCTACATAAGACAAAAGTCACCACGAATACGCGGTGACCCTTGCTTATATGTATATATTATAAACGACATACTATAAAAGACAATACATTTTAAAGGACATTATGTGGATAACTAAAATAAAATCACCCTAATTTTTAGGGTGATTTTATTCAAAAAATGTCGCTTTATTTTTTTACAGGAGCTCCTGCTTTTGGTCTTTTTGCTCCATATCTTGATCTACCTTGCTTTCTGTTATCTACACCTGTTGAGTCTAATCTTCCTCTAACTATGTGATATCTAACTCCTGCCAAGTCTTTTACTCTACCTCCACGGATCATAACTACTGAGTGTTCTTGTAATTTATGTTTTTCTCCTGGGATATAAGCTGTGACTTCTTGTTGATTTGTTAATCTTATTCTAGCTATTTTACGAAGAGCTGAGTTAGGTTTCTTTGGAGTTGTAGTTGTAACTTTTGTACATACACCTCTTTTAAAAGGAGAATTGTAAAAATTAGCCTTATTTTTAACAGAATTCCAACCTTGAGCTAATGCTGTAGATCTTGATTTTCTGACGATTTTCTTTCTTTTATTCTTGATTAATTGATTAATTGTTGGCATATTTTTATATACTATAATATATTTTTCTTCTTTTTGCAATTTTAAGCTCCTTTAGATACTCTTTTACCCTTATTTCTTCTTGTAACTATATGAACATTTGAATATTTCTTAGCTTTTCTAGTCTTTTTACCTCCTGTAATTCTTCCTGTTGCTGTCTTTGGTCTTTTTGTACCTCTTGGTTGTGATCCTTCTCCTCCTCCATATGGATGATCTACTGGATTTTTAGCTTTGGCTCTTGTTTTTGGACGAATTCCAAGCCATCTACTTCTTCCAGCCTTTCCAATAACCCTTAATCTATACTCATCATTTGATACTGATCCTATAGAAGCGTAACAAAAATCAGGTATTTTTCTTACTTCTGATGAAGGAAGCTTAATTGAAGTAAATCCATTATCATGAGCTACAACTTGTGCAAAACTTCCTGCACTTCTTACCATTTTAGCTCCACCATCTTTCTTTATCTCGATATTGTAGATATTTGTACCTACTGGAATATTACGCAACATACATCTGTTTCCTACATTTAAGTCTACTTTTTCAGAAACTATGAACTTATCATTCACTTTTATCTCTTTTGGAAGTAAAACATATCTTTTTTCACCATCTTCATAGATAGCAAGACCAATAAACCCAGATCTATTAGGATCATATTCTACAGAACCTATTTTTGCTGAAATATTAAACTTATTATATTTAAAGTCTACCTCACGATAACTTCTTTTATGTCCTCCACCTTTATAATAAGTAGTAATTCTTCCTGCTGCATTTCTTCCTGTACCTCTACTAAAACCTTTAGTTAAAGCCTTTAATGGGTCATTAGTGGTTAAAATCTTTCTGTAGTCGATCCCTGTCATTGATCTTCTTGACGGTGTTGTTGGTTTATATTTTTTCATATTTTTTAAATTAAATTTTCGGCTTAATTAACCATATTTCTTAGTTTTTTAACAATATCTTTCAATTATGCAAGATTTATTACATCTCCTTTCTTCAAAAAGACAAAAGCTTTCTTAAATCCTGATTTATATCCAATCTTTCCACGAGAAAATACTTTTTCTCTAGGATTATTTGAGATTGTTACTTTTACAGGCTTTATTTTATACTTTTTCTCAATTTCTTTTGCAATATTTGTCTTTGTAGCCTTTTCTACTACATTAAAAGTATAAATATTTCCAGAAGATAATATAGAAGCTTTTTCTGTAAGTCTTGGAGATATGATTAAAGAATCTTCTATTTTAGTAGCTTTTTCTACTATTTCTGTTTGTTTCTTTTCTTTAGTCATAAATTTAGTTTAATTTGTTATTAAGATACTCAACTGTAGATTCTGGATTTGTAATAACTAAATATCTTACATTTGCTAAATCACTTGGATTTAAATCTTCTACATTGTGTGCTGTGACATAAGGTAAATTTCTAAATGATCTTTTTTCACCTGTTTCTAACTTAGGAAATGTCATATATACATTTTCTTTCTTTTTAAAAACTAGATTTGAATTTATTTTTGAAAGACCTTTCATTATCTCTACAGCGCTCTTAGTTTTTGGAGTAGATACTTTTACTTCATCAATAAAGAATATTTTTCCATCTTTAAGCTTTGCTGATAATAGACAAAACAATGCCTGATTTCTCATGTTTTTTGGAAGTGACTTTTTATAGTTCTTATCCTTTGAAGGTCCATGAGTAACTCCTCCATGTCTCCATATTGGAGATCTTTTTGATCCGTGTCTTGCTCTTCCTAGACCTTTTTGTTGCCAAGGTTTCTGATTTGATCCAGCTACTTCTCCTCTGTCTTTTGTATGTGCAGTTCCAGATCTTTGATTAGATCTTTGAATATGTAATACCTGCGCTACTAAGTCAGAATTAAATGGTAATCCAAAAATTTCCTCTGGAAGATTTATCTCTTTTGTTTCTGTTCCTGATTGATTGTATACTTTTACTTTCATGAATTTATTTTTGGATTATTTCTATAATTGTTCCTCTTTTTCCAGGTACTGCACCTTTGACTAGAAGAATATTATTTTCTGTATCGACATCTAGAATTCTTACATTTTTTTGAGTGACTCTATCACTACCCATTCTTCCTCCCATTTTCTTTCCTTTTACAACTCTTCCTCCAGCACGTCCTCCTCCTCCAATTGATCCTGGCTCACGATGAGAGTGTTTTTGTCCATGTTGTCCCCATCCTCCTTTAAATCCATGTCTTTTTACTACACCTTGAAATCCTTTTCCTTTTGAAACTCCAGATATAGTTACTATATCTCCAGCTTTAAAAATATCTAGATTTATTGTTGAACCTTTTTCAAGATCTCCAGATTCACTTCTGAATTCTTTTAATATTTTAAAAGGATCGCCTGTGTGTCCTAAAACTGATTTAGAGATTCTTTCTTTTTTCTGTGGGAAACAACCTACTTGTACAGCATCATAACCATTTTTTTCCTTAGTTTTTATTTGAGTAACAACCATTGGACTAAATGATAATACTGTAGTTGGATGTACAACACCATCTTCATCAAAGAATTGTGTCATGTTCTGTTTTTCTGCAATAGCAAACTTCATATATTTCAGTGACGACATAGCTTATTAGCTAGAGGTCGATTTATTATTTATTAATTTATAATTCTTTTAAACCTATCCCATTTTTACATTTATGTCAACTCCTGATGGTAAAGACAAATTTGTAAGTGCTTCAATTAGTTTTGGATTTGGATTTAAAATATCAATTAATCTTTTATGTACTCTTATTTCAAATTGCTCTCTTGCATTTTTGTAAACAAAAGTTGAACGATTAACTGTGTATTTAGAAATCTCAATTGGTAATGGAACTGGTCCATGAATTTCTGCTTCAAATCTTTTCGCTGTATCAATTATTTGTTTAACAGAAATATCTAAAATCTTAGGCTCGTATGCTTTAACTAAAATTCTTAATTTATTCTCATCTCCTTTTTTTGATTTAGAAGATTTAGAGGAATCATTTTCTGTTTTAATTTGCTGAGATTTTTTAGATGCAACTTTTTTAGTTGTATCTTTTTTTGTATTAGTTTTTAATTCTGTCATATATTTTTCAAATAATTTTTAAAAGAGCGATTGATTTTTAATTTTATTAAGCAATAATTTTTGTAACAACTCCAGCACCTACAGTTTTACCTCCTTCACGGATAGCAAAATGCATTTGTTCTTCAAGAGCTACAGGTGCAATAAGTTTTACATGCATACTTTTAATTGTATCTCCAGGCATGACCATTTCTGTTCCTGCTGGTAATGTACAATCTCCTGTAACATCTGTTGTACGAACGTAGAATTGAGGCTTGTATCCATTTAAGAATGGAGTATGTCTTCCTCCTTCCTCTTTTTTAAGAACATAAACTTCACATTCAAATTCTGTATGAGGATTAACTGATCCTGGTTTTGCAAGAACTTGTCCTCTCATTAAGTCTTCTTTTTTAACACCTCTTAATAGTAAACCTGCATTGTCTCCTGCTTGTCCTTGTCCTAAAGATTTATTAAACATTTCAATACCTGTAACTGTAGTAGTAGCTGTTGGTGTTAAACCTACAATTTCTATAGGATCATTTATTTTAATAATTCCTCTTTCAATTCTTCCTGTTACTACTGTTCCTCTTCCTTCAATTGTAAAAATATCTTCAATTGGCATAAGGAATGGTTTATCAAGATCGCGAACTGGAAGTGGTATCCATGTATCAAGAGCGTTCATAAGCTCTATAATCTTTTGTGCCCATGGATCATTGATATCTTTAGCTTCAGAAGCTTTAAGTCCAGATCCTTTTATAACTGGTGTATTTGCTCCATCGTATCCATTTTTTGTTAAAAGCTCTCTAATTTCTTCTTCTACAAGATCGATCATGTCTTTGTCGTCAACCATGTCACATTTATTTAAGAAAACTACGAACTTTGGAACTCCTACTTGCTTTGCTAGAAGAACATGCTCACGTGTCTGTGGCATAGGTCCATCTGTTGCAGCAACCACTAAAATAGCGCCATCCATCTGAGCAGCACCTGTGATCATATTTTTAATATAGTCAGCATGTCCTGGAGCGTCAATGTGAGCATAATGTCTCGCATCTGTCTCATATTCTGAGTGAGAAAGAGATATTGTGATCCCACGAGCCTTTTCTTCTGGGGCTTTGTCGATATCATCAACTGATTTAATCTTAATATTTGGATTCATTAAGTGAAGTACGTTAAGAATACCTGCTGTTAATGTTGTCTTTCCATGGTCTACGTGACCGATAGTTCCCACATTTACATGTGGCTTTGTTCTTGTGAATTCTGCCATAATTTTATAGTTATTTTGTGTTTAAGTCTTGTTATTTCTACATCTATTCGTGAAATAATATTGGACTTTATTAAAATTAATAAATAAGCACTTGTCAAAATGTTGATGAAGTCAAGTGAATACCTCGAATATTATCACAAACTAAAAAAATATGCAAATAAATGCATGCTAAAAATAACATTATAACTATATAATAAAAGAGTTATAAGACAACATTTAATAAAACATGTCTAAAAAATATTTATTTATTAGTTTTTATGTCTTTTATAAAACTAGAATCGAAATCATAGACTAAAATCATTGATTTAAAGACTATAATATAGTCTCCATTTTTTATATCTTTATATAATTCATTTTGACTTGCTAAAACTTTAGCATTAGAGACTCTCATTATACTTATCGGTCCTTCTTCTGGTAAATTGATAGCTTTAGAAAGCTGTGAAATGACAGTATCCTGAGTTATAGATTCAGCTTTTGACTTACTGCTGTTAACTAATCCATATAAAACAACAAAAATAACTAAAGAAAATGATGAAAATACAAAGATTAATCTAACTAATTTGAAAGAAGATATACGTTTCCTATTTCTTTCAAAAAGATTGCCAGATAAGGGTAATTTTTCGTTTTCTATTTTTGTTACTATGTTTTTTTTATCAACCATAAAGCTTTTCATACAAAAATAAAAGTCGCCTCTATAGACTATGTCTAAGAAAGCGACCTTTACTTATATATTTATATTATAAACGACAATACATAAAAGACAATACTTTTATTAGAAAAAACTGTGGAAAAGTAACCTCTAATAATAATTAACTTTAAATATTCTTTTAATTCTTCCAGACAGCATACAAAGTTATACTTGTAGAAGGTATATAACTTGCTCCAGGTGATAATGGATTTGTACCAGATTGAGAAGTAGACCAACCACCAAAAGTGTATCCATATCTTACTAGAGAATTTTGTGTTGCTAAAGCGACAGAGCTTCCTATTCCTACATCTTGAGATACTGTACTAGCAGTTCCACTGTCTGCACCATTAGGACTATAATTTATAGTATAAGTCGATGAAAAATTACATATAGAAGCATCACTTGTTTTATCACACATATAAATATATTTACTGTCACTTGCTGGAGTAATGTTATTTATACTTATAAAGCTTACTTCTTTATTATCAGGATCAGAGCTTGTTATTATTGAAGAATACGAATTTCCATTTGTAATTGATGATTGTCCTACTAATGTCTTGCAAAAATACCCTCCCGGCAAACAAGCTTCATATGTATAAGAAATTACAACATTTGAATTTACAGCCAATTCTGAATAAAATTTTAAATCTTGATAAGGATATGTAACTTTTATTTTATTATTTATAATTGGTCCTACAGGAACAACAGGATCTAAAGGATCTAAAGGAACGATTCCAGATAAATGCCATACAGCGTAAAGAACCATATTTCCAGGCGGTGTATAAGCAGATCCAGCTAACATTGGATGATTTCCAGATGGAGATGTTGACCAACCAGTAAATGTATACCCAGTCTTAATCATTGTATTTTGTGACGCTAAAGCTACAGCTCCACCAGGAAGTGTGACTTGATATTCTACACTAGGTGATCCAGTACCTCCGTTTGTATCATAATCTACTTCATAATTATTAACTGAGTTAACACAACTAGCATTTAATTGAGCTTGAGATTGATAAGTTTGACCATTTAAGGCACAGAAAAATGTTGAATTTGCTACACAACTAGTATTTAACTGAGCTTGTGATTGATAATATTGACCATTTAAAGCGCAGTATAAAAGAGGGTCTGGATTTATAGGTGTTACAGGTGTTACATATTTTATTTCTGATTTACATGTTTCTTCTTTTAGTGCAGCTCTAGTAGGTACATCTATTGTTCCTGTAGTTCTTAAATCATGTGAGGCTTGAAAAGCTAAAACCCCTTGAAAAGTATAGTTAAGATAATTTCCTGTTGGAGGATAAATCATATACTCATTTTGATAAAGATACATTTGCAATACTGTGACTGGTCCAAAAATAGTAAAATCTCTTGTTCCCGGTTTCATATTATGCTTTAAATCTACACAAGGAATAAATTCTGACATTTGTGGAAATGATTGTCCTGAAAAATCAGATGGCTCATAATATGTGCTTGATGGTATAAATGCAGAATAATCTATAATACTAGCTGGTTTTGCAAATGAAAGAGAAGTTAAAAAATAAAAAAATAGAAATAAGCTAAGGAAATATTTATTTTTTTGTATATTTGTTTTCATAATGTAAAATTAAAAAGAAAAAATCGCAGACAATAGAGTCAGCGACCTTTTCTTATATATTTATATTATAAACGACAACATATAAAAGACAATATCTTTTATGCAATAAAATGTGGATAACTTATTCTTGCAATCCTAAAAAGAAAATAGAAAAATTAAAAATTGATTTATATATGGGACAATGTATCCAAAAATATTTACAGCTACAAATATTATTAAAAACATAACAAAAGGATTAGTAAATAAGCTTTTTATTTTAAAAATACCGTTTCTTTTATCCAATTGATTGAAATCTTTATAATTTACTTTATATTCTTTATTTTTTAGAAATAAATTCTTGAATTTTAATAAAAAGTCTTGTGAAATAAGATATAATTCTGAAAAAATAGAAAATCCGTCAGCAGGAGGAAATGGTAAAAGATTAAAAAGAGCTAAAAATATGTTTATTTTAGCTATCATTTCCAATATATTAGCTATATCTTGATTTAAAATTCCAAAATATCTAAATATATAGAAAAATAAGACTGAAATAAAAACAATGAAGAAATTAACCAATATTCCAGCAGACGCTACTTCGAGTTCAGCATATTTATTATCTTTCATATTGTGAGGATTGTAAGGAACTGGCTTTGCCCAACCAAAAATAAGACCTAAATAACGAAAAGATATTAAAGGCACTATTATGGATCCAAAGATATCAATATGCTTTATTGGGTTTAAAGTGAGCCTACCAGCATTGTAAGCAGTCATATCACCATTTCTATAAGCAGCATATCCATGTGCAATTTCATGCAAAATGATTGAATAAAACAAAACTATTACAAAAAAGAAAGAGAAAATCATATTTTTTATTATTTATAATATAAATTATACTAAAATAGAGAAAGAATACAAAAAAACTTGTATATTTAATAGAATTGTGTTAATATTCTTAAATCATTTCAAGAAACTAAATTTATGTCAAAGATTTGTCCATCATGCTTAAAAGGTTCAAAAGTTGTAGGAAAATACTCAAACAGTGTTCGTGCTACAAAATTTAATCCTTGTGGAAAGAGAAGAAAATATCCAAATCTACAATGGGCTAGAATTCCTAATGGTCCTAGAATAAAGCTTTGCACAAGCTGTATCAAAAGAGGAATACATTTAGAAGTAAGAGCATAAATAAAATAAAATCCCTATCACATGATAGGGATTTTATTTTTCTTTTTTAAATTCAAAATTTTCTCCATCTGTATTAAAAATAATATCTCCATCTTTAGATGTATCAAAAATATTTTTACTATATTTTTTTAGATTATCTAAAGTTTCATCATTTGGATGTCCGTATCTATTATTTTTTCCCACACTTATCACAGAATATTCTGGCTTTAAAATTTTTAAAAAATCTTTACTACTTGCTGTCTTTGATCCATGATGAGAAACTTTTAACACTGTTAGATTTTTTAATTTTTGTTTTATAAAATTTATATCTGAAAAAGAAAAACATTTATCTATTTCATTAAATAAATTTTTCTCTACAATTTCATCCATATCTCCTGTAAACAAAAAACTATACTTATCATAAGTCAATAAAGCAACTATAGAATTTTCATTTGTATCATTTGATACTAGGCTATCTTGTCTTGGATGAAAAATAAATATTCTAGGTTTATCAAAATTTTCATAATCTAAAATATCTCCACAGTTTACAAAAATTTCTTTATCTTCTATATTTTCTTTTTTAAAAATATTTTCTATATTTTTAAAAATATCAGTATTTTTATTTCTATCTCCATTTTCTAAAATATTTTTTATGTTAAAATTTTCTGCAACAAAATAAAATCCAGATATATGATCTGCATCAGGATGAGTCATAAGTATGTAATCTATATCTCTATCAAATAAAGAAAAATAATTTTCCAACTTTTTTACTATCAGATTATTTGGTCCTGCATCAATTAAAATTTTTTCACCGTTTGGCATTTTTATTAAAGATGAATCACCTTGTCCAATATCAAAAAAAATAATATTAAGTAAATTTTCTTTTTTGATATTTAAATAAAATGAAAGAATAAAAAATGTGAATAAAAATAAAAATATTATAAAAAATATTTTTCCAAAATGTTTTTTGATTTCTAAAATTTTTAAATAATGTCTTTTTATTTTTTCCATATTCTTGTAAGCTATAAATTTTCTTTTTCTAAATATTTTTTTATTTTTATTCTTTTAATTTCAAAAAGTAAAAATAAAATTATACAAAAATAATATACTATTAAAAATAAAAATGAAAAATCTATTTCTATTTTAGATACATTAAATGAAGAAAAAAACTTTGCAATAAAAAATATATAACTAGAGAAAAAAGATAACAATGCTCCAAGAGCAAAAGAAATTATATTTGAAAAATAAAAAAAGAAAATCAAAAATCCTAAAAGCATGACTAATGGTAAAAAAGGTAAAACAAAAATATTTGCAAATATTCCTAATGGAGAAATGTATCCAAAAATAAAACAGACATACGGCAATGTTACTACTTGTATAGATAAAGTTATTAAAAATATTTCATAAATAGATTGTAAAAATTTTCTTAAAAAATTACTTTTTATTTTTTCAAAATTTAAATTAAACAAATATTTAAAAATTGGAAATATAAATAAAATACTAAATGTTGCCAAAAATGATAAATGAAAAGATGTGTCAAAAGCAGAAATTTTTGGATTCAAAATTATCATAACAAGACTAACCAAAAATAAACTTTGCTTTGCTAAATACTTTCTTCCAAGACCATAAGCTAGCAGTAAGACTATCGACATAAATCCTGCTCTCAATATAGAAGATCCAAATCCTATAAAACCCATAAACAGCACTATACAAAAAATTAAAAGAAATATTCTAATCTTTAATCTTAAATTAAAAAAGGAAAACAAATATATTAAAACAAAAATAATTATAGTGACATTAAAACCAGAAACTACTACAATATGAGAAAGTCCTGATAATCTAAAATTATTCATATCATCTACACTAAATAAAGAAGCGTCGCCAATCAGAGTCCCTGCACCTAGAGCTGCTCCATTTACAGATGAAAATTTTTCTAAATGCGTAGTGAAATGTCTCTTAAGGTTTTGTACTTTATAAAAATAAGATAAAAACGACTCCCCTTTCAAATTATCAAGCATGTTTATTTTTGGGAAAAACATTTCACCGTCAATATGATTAAGTTTATTATTATTTCCCAGATCAATAGATTTGGTTTTTCTTTCTAAAGAAGGCATCAAAATACTAGATGTAGATATTTTTCCTTCTATTTTCAAAGTTTCACCTGGTATATAAATAGGTATATTGTTTGTTATTACTTTTATATTGAACACTTCATCTGTTTCACTCTTAATTTTTAAAATAATCTCTTGAGAATTTTGTTTTTCTTTCACATTATCTACTATTCCAGTATAAGATTTATTAATAGAGATAAAATTATCAAACTTTTCACTTTTCACAAGATCATTTTTAATATTTATTTGACCCAAAAGAATACCAAATGAAACAGCAAAAAAGTATATGGATAACGCTAGTGAAAATACCCTACTGTAATTGCTATTTGAGAATAGCTTTAGCTTAAAAATAAGAAAATTTATTAAAAATAAAAAAAGTGAAACCAAAAAGATTTCACTAGAGAAATTTACTAGAAAAGATAAGAACGTTCCACAAAAAACACCTAACGCTGTAGCTACTATATATCTATAATACATATCGTGATTTTATCACGATAGATTTATTTTAAATTGTCAGCTGCTTCTGTCGCTAATGAATCAGCTATTTCATTACCTTCTATTCCAGCATGTCCTTCAACGTATTCAAATTTGATCTCTGAAAAAGTCGCTTTGATTAATTTGTCGTTTAAAAAGTTTTTAACAGACAAAAGCTCCTTCCAAAGCTCTTGATTTGCCACAGGCTTTTTATTTGATCCTTTCCAATTATTTTTCTCCCAATTTATTATCCATTCTGTGATACCGTTTTTGACATATTTTGAATCTGTCTTTATTTTTATCTTAACGTCATCATTATTTATAATTTTAGAAATATTCTTTTTAAGATATTTAAGACCTTCTATCGTAGCTCTCAATTCCATTTTATTATTAGTTGTGTCTTTTTCTCCTCCAGAAATTTTTGATGTATAAAGTTTGTCTTTTTCAACTTCGACATAAACCCCCCATCCTCCTTTTCCAGGATTTCCACGACTAGCACCATCTGTGTATAAAGTTATTTTCATAAAAATATTTTAACACAAATTAAAAAACTAACAATTATAAAAACTTCATCACAACATCACTTTTAAAATTATCCCATTCTATATTTACAAGAAGTTCTTTTTTAAGAGAAAGTTCTTCTTCTCTTTCTTTATCTACAAAAAATTCTATTCCTCTTATTCCATTTATATTTATTTCTAAATGTTCGTTATTTTTTCCAAATCTTTTTGTTTTTAAAAAGTCATTGTCTTTTATTTTTATTTTAAAAATTATTTTTTCATTTCCAATTCCAAATGGTGCAAAAATATTTATTTCTCTAAAAAGACTTTTATTTATTTTTTCTAAATCTATGTTTATAAAATTTTCTTTTTGTCTTTTATCTTTTAAATTTTCTTTCAATACATTTTTTGACGAATACATTTCTAAAAATTTTTCAAAAGCTTCTAAATTATTTTTTTGTAAAGCAAATCCTCCAGCTTCTTCGTGACCACCAAAATTTTCTAAAATATTTTTTGCATCTGTCATTGTATGGACAACATTATAATCGTCATCACCTTTACGAACAGATCCTTTTAAAATATTTTTATCTTCACCCATACCCCAGACAAAAGTAGTTTTACCTGTTTTTTGAGAAACCTTACTAGCGACAAGCCCTACTATTCCAGGTGTCCATTTTTCATTTCCAATTAAAATTATTTTTTTGTCTTTTAGGATTTCATAGTTCACACTTTCATTAGCGTCTTTTGTATTTTGCTTACGCTCTAAATTATATTTTTCTAATTCGTTTGCATAATTTAAAGAATCTTCATTTTGAAGTAATGCATAAAATGCATAAATTGGATCAGCCATACGAGAGGCAGAATTTATCCTAGGAGCTATCGCAAATCCAATATCATCTTCTGTTATTTTCCTTTGATCAACTTTTGCATTCTTTAAAATTTTTTGTAATCCAGGTCTTTTACTTTTTCTTAAAACTTCAAGTCCATACTTTGCAAAAAGTCTATTTTCATTTTTAAGAGGCACTAGATCTGCTATCGTAGCTATACCAACCATATCGAGAAGCCATTTTTCCCAACCATCACCAACATTAAAATCTTTTCTGTATTTATTCAAAAAAGCATGTATCAATTTCCAAATAGTAGATGATCCGCATAAAAATTTTTCCTCATACTCACATTTATCTTGCTTGGAATTTATTATAGAAAAAGCTTCTGGTAAGATCTGTTCTCCTTTTTCATCAATAATAGGTAAATGATGATCTGTGACTATGACATCGATACCCTTTTCTTTTGCAAGTTTTATCTCTTGTATATTTGTTATACCTAAATCTATTGTGATTATAAGAGATACTTTTTCATCAATAAACTTTTGTATTGCATTTTGATTTATACCGTATCCTTCATTATGTCTATGTGGTATATAAACAGAAAAATCTTTATAATTTATCTTTTGAAAGAAATCATTTAATATCACGGCTCCAGGAATACCATCACAATCATAATCAGCATAAATAATTATCTTTTCATTGTTATCTATAGCTTTTTTTATTCTTTCTACACTTTTTTCTATATCTTTCATTTTAAGTATGTTAAAAAGATCTCTATCCCAACTTGGATTTAAAAATTTTTCCATTTCTTTTGTTTTTAAATCTTCATTTTCTATATCAAAACCTTTATTTTTTAAAATATCCTTTTGTAAATTTGTGAGAAACATAAATATAAGCAAAATTATACCAATAATTAAGACTTTTTGATAACTCTTGCTTTTTATTTATATGTATGCTATATTACATACAGAATTTAATGGGTTAATAAGTAAATGGGCAATTGCTTTATAGCGTTGCCCATTTTTTTATTGTTATTTAGTATTTATTTTAAATTTCTTTTTAATCTCCCCTATTTCTTCTTCATTTTTAGCTTCCATTTTTTCTTTTCCTGCATCAGATAATTCTTTAAGTTCTAATTCTGATAATTTATTTAATTCTAAAACTCTATTTTCCAAATATTCTTTAGTATTTTTATTCAAATCATCTATAACTTCTTCAAATAAAGCATTTAAAATAAGACCTATTTTTCTACCAGGATTTTCTTTAAGAATCTCCATAATTCTTTTACCATCTATTTTTAACGATTTTAATGATATAGGATCTCTTAAAGCTTCATCAAGCATTGCTTTAAAAGCTCTGAATCTATAAGGATCTTCGACTGGTCTACCTGTACCAATTCTGTCACATAATCTTATATCCATTAAATCCCATATATTTTCTTTTCCTATATTCACAATTAGTCTTCTTACTGCAGAAAGTGTCACTTTTTCAGTGTCTGAGAAAAACATATGCCATCTTATAAGTTTTGACACTAAATCAATAAAAACCTTATCAAATTTTAATCTTTCTAATATTTTCTTAGAGACTCTTTCTCCTACTACTTCATGTCCATAAAAAGTCCAATTATTTTGATCTTTACTCCATCTTCTTGTTTCTGGCTTTGCTATATCATGCAATAATGCAGACACTCTCACATGAAACGGAAAATTTTTGTTTGCGGCATGTGCTAAAGACCTTAAATTATGTTCATATACATCAAATGAGTGTGCGCTATTTTGTTCGATACCTATTCCATTTTCTAACTCTGGAATAATAAACTTTAAAAGACCTAATTTTTGTGAAATGACTAAAGCTATCATTGGTTCTGATGACATTATTATTTTTGAAAATTCATCTCTTATTCTTTCTTTTGATATTTTCTCCAAATTTATAGACAACTTAGCTATTGCGGAAGATGTTTCATGAGAAATGGTAAAGTTTAATTGTGCTGAGAATCTTATAGCACGGAGCATACGTAGAGCATCTTCGTTAAATCTTTTTTCTGCATCACCTACACATTTTATCAATTTATTATCAATATCTTCTTGCCCATTATAAATATCTACAAAAATATCTTTTATTGGATCAAAAGCCATAGCATTTATAGTAAAATCCCTTCTTTCTAGATCTTCTTCTATCTTTGTGCCCCATTCTATCTTGTTTGGTCTACGAAAATCTTCATATTCAGACTCTTTTCTATATGTTGTCACTTCTACTATTTTTACTTCCTCTGTCGACTCTTCTTCTTTTTCTATTTTATTTCTTATTTTTACGCCTACTGTTCCAAATTCATTCTCGTAAATAGTATTTTCTATTCCAAATATCTCTATTATCTCTTCTGGAATAGCATTTGTTGTTATATCCCAATCTTTTGGTTCACGTGAAATCATTAAATCTCTTACACATCCTCCAACTAAATAACTATCAAAATTTTTATCTGATAGCGCTTTAGATATATCAAGAACATCTTGAGGTATCTGATATTTGTTTATTTTAATGTTATTTATTGTCATTTTTTAGTTATGTTTCTTGTGAAATCATTATAAATTCATATTTTTAGCAAAATTCATCTTTTAGTTTATTTTATTTTATTCTCTTTATATTTGAATATTACACTTTTTGTATTTTATATAGATTTTAAATAGCTTGTTTATAAACTAATATTAATTATATATTAAATTATATTAAAGACATTTGTATCAAAAAGACAACAATTAGGTGCTTTTGGAGGGATTCGAACCCCCAATAACGGTTCCGAAGACCGGTGTGATATCCATTTCACTACAAAAGCAATATGCAAATTATATCAGAGAAAATAAGAAACTACTATATTTAAATTTGTGCGGCGTAGGAGAATCGAACTCCTGTCTCATCCTTGGCAAGGACGTGTTCTACCACTAAACCAACACCGCAATATTAAAATATTATCATATAAACAGATTAAAACAAAACAATTATCCCCTTTTTTTATATAAAATTAAAAAGAATTTAAAGAATAAAGACACTTTTTTTACTATAAACGTCTTTATTAAAATAAAATTATATTGATAATAATAAATCCTGATCCATTATTAATTAAAAGATAATTTAAAAAGACATTTTTTTGATTTTAAATTATAAAAATATGATTTTCTAATAAAAAATTCTTGAAAATAAAGCCTCTCATAAAAGTCAAAACTGTGGATAATACAGTTAACATGTTGATAAACGACAACTAAAATTTAGTCTTTTATTTATGTCTTATAAAGACATTTTTTTAAAATAACTATATTTTTCAAGCCCTTATCGACATAAAAAGTCTTTTATAAATAAAATAATAAAAATAAAAATAATTCATTTCACGTGAAACGAATAAATAAAACACTTATATTAATAATATTTTATAAAGAAGTTTTCATGTGTAATGCTTGTATTTCATTTATAATTAAAAGGGTCATTACATGTGAAAACATCTTCGTCTTAAAAAGATGCTAAAATTAAAGAAAATGGCTGAACATAACAAAATAGGAAAAATAGGGGAAGAAGTTGCTGTGAAATACCTTCTCAGTAAGAATTTTCTAATATTAGAGAAAAACTATAACTGTAAAGTAGGGGAATTAGACATAATTTGTAAAAAAGAAGATTCTTTGATTTTTGTTGAAGTAAAAAGTAAAAAAATAAGAAATTTTAAAGAAATAGAAAATTTAGACTTTAAACCAGAAGACAATATGTCTTATATGAAGAAAATTAAAATGAAAAAAGCTATTAGACATTATTTATTGATAAATAAAATTCAAGAATTCAGTATATGTATAGAAGTGATATTACTGATAGTATTTTTAGAAGAAAATTCCAAAAAAGCAAAAATAAGACTATATAGAGATGTAATTTTATAAAATCATATTATAATGTATTAAATGAAAAAAATAATTAAACATTTTAAAACATTCTCTTTCTTTTTAGGATTCGCTATAGATCTTTTCCTTTTACCTAAAATAACTTCTTCTTATTATGTCTGGGTAGGTCCTATAGATATATGTGTGGTTTTTACTTTTATACTTATAAGACAGACTGTGAGAAGATATCTTCACAAGAGATTAAAAAATATTAAAAAAGAAATTCACATATTTCAAGATAGAGAAGAAAAAATAAGAGATCAAAAAACTTTATTTTTTATGATGTCGGAAAAAGCAAATGCCTCATTGACTTATATCATTTCTTTTTTTCTAGGAACATTGCTGTCGCATGTATTGGTATATTACTTTAGAAGCTCTGACATCTTTGAAGTGTGGCCTATATTTCTAATAGTGATAATATCTATAATTTCTAATGAATTTTTATACGGAATAATTCCTGATATATTATTATTTTTTACGGCTCTGACACTTTATGTGATATTTAATGTTCCTATATTTTTGAATAAAGTTAACAATAATACTTTTTTAATATCGATACTTGTATCTGTTATAGCAATATCAGTGCTCACTCTTTTATTACAAAGAATTTACTTATCAAGAAAAGAGTTTTTATTTCTAATAATATTTTCCATAGCTTTTCCATTTTTGATATTAAAGTTATATTATTTAAATTATATACCTGCTGTACCTTTAGCATTAGGGGATTCTCAATTTTATTCTTATGTACAAAAAAATACAAATGAAAATAATTTAGTTTATTATGAAAAAAAAGAAGAGGGGATAATAAAAGAAAAAAAATATTTTATAATAGAAAATTTCTATGCAAATTATGAAATAGTAAAAAATAATGAAAACACTTTGTATTTCTTTTCTAGCATCATCTCTCCAGCTGACGTGTCTGCTACTATCACTCATGTATGGGAAAAATATGATCCCTTAAAAAAGAAATGGCTAGAGCTGTCTAGGATATCTTATGACGTGTCAGGTGGTAGAGAGGATGGATATAGAGGATACTCTGCAAATTCAAGTCTATCTAGGGGTAAATGGAGAGTGAAAGTATTGGCTGACGATAGACTTGTAGGATTAAAGAACCTAGAAATAAGATAAGTGGAAAAATAATTATTTTTATGTTAAAATGATTTAACGCATTCATTCGGAGTGTGGTGTAACGGCTAACATTCTGGTTTTGGGTACCAGTGACTCAGGGTTCGAATCCCTGCACTCCGACAAAAAAAATGTTTAATATATTTAAATCAAATAATATTAAAAAATCAAAACAAGATTATGATCTTGTCATTGATGTGAGAAATAAAGAAGAATTCTCAGAAGGTAATATAAAAAATAGTAAAAATATTTCACTTGATAAAATAGAAAGTGCTTTTAAGCATACTGAATTATTTAAAATAGATAGAAATAAAAAAATTCTACTTATTTGTCGTAGTGGTGGACGAGCAGGTATAGCAAAAGAAATTTTAGAAGAAGAAGGATTTACAAATGTAGACAATGGTGGATCATGGAAAAATTGGAAATAATTATTGCGGGATTGATATAGTGGTAGAATGAGTTTACTAATCTGTTTATTTTTGATATTATATTTATCTCTTCCTCAAATGATCGCGATCTTTAATTTATTTTAAAGATTGAGGAAAGTCGGAACACATACTTTGTAAAAAGTTAAAATGGTAGCGGGTAACGCCCGTCCATCGTAAGATGAGAGTTGCGAACAGAAACGATCCGATTTAATTCGGCTGAAACGGCAAAATACTTACCCATGTGCAAGGTCGTGCTCTAATTTATTAGAGAGTGCCGCTCGAGAATATTAGTAATAATATCCCTAGATAAATGATCATATAAACAGAATTCCGCTTATGAGAAGAGAATATGAAAAATCACTCGCTAAAACGAGTGATTTTTCTATTTGTAAAAAATAAGTTTTATGTTAAAATGGATTTATTACTACTGCGGTGTTGGTTTAGTGGTAGAATACCTGCCTTCCAAGCAGGGGACAAGGGTTCGATTCCCTTACGCCGCACAAATAAAAATAAAAACCTCTTGATATTCTCAAGAGGTTTTTATTTTATTTTATTTTATTTTTATTACCAATTAAATATAGCTTTAATCTTGTGGAACCAAGAACTATTTTCTGTATGTATAGTAGAAGATACATCTATAGCATTTACAATTGGAGATATTATCGCTTCTACTGGTATAGAAATATCTTTGTCATTTTTTATTGAATATTTTTTAACTGCTTGAACCTTTGCATCTATTTTTTTTACTTGAGTTAATACTTTATTTATATCTTTACTATCTAAAGCAATAGGAGATACAAGTTCATTGTCAGAAATAGTCTCAGTGATTGATTTTTTATAATCTTCTTTTAAGACTTGAAATTTAACCATAAAATCTTTTCTTAAAGAATCGAGCTTATCGTTTACATCTTTATCTTTTGTAGTCCCATAAAATAATAAAAAGTCATCTTTTTGTACAGGTAAAGATATCTCTATCTGTGTAGAAGTAGGGTTAATTGAAGAAGTCGCATCTTGAGCAAAAGAAATAGGAGCAACAGCTAGAGTTGCTAAAAATAATGCTATAAATAGTTTTTGAATATTTTTGTTCATTAGAATGATTATAGCAAAATGAAAATTTAAATCAAAAATCAAATTTAACAAACTTAACAAAATAAAAACACCTAAATTTATACGAATATATATTTTGGTGTTTTTATATTTAACTATTTTTATCTATTTCTATCTAGCAAATTCAATGACTCTACTTTCTCTTATAACATTAATTTTTATCTCTCCTGGATACTTAACTTCTGTTTCTATCTTTATTGCAATATCTCTTGCTAATCTTATAGCTTCTAAATCTGTGACCAATTTTGGCTCTACAAAGACTCTCACTTCTCTACCTGCTTGCAAAGCATATACCTTTTCTATTCCAATAAAGCTCAAAGCTATATTTTCTAAATCAGATAATCTTTTAATATAATTTTCTATTGAATCTCTTCTTGCTCCTGGTCTACTTCCAGAAATCTTATCAGCCACCATCACTATCACAGATTCTAAAGTCTCATATGGATATTCTTCATGATGTGATTGCATCGCTAAAATTATCTTCTCATCTACTCCATATTTTTTTAATATTCTTCTACCTATTTCTACATGTGTACCTTCTATTTCATGATCTACAGCTTTTCCAATATCATGTAAGAGTGCTCCTGCTTTAGCAGTTGGTATGTCTATACCTAATTCAGAAGCAATCATACCTGCTATATGTGAAGTCTCTATTGAATGTTCTAAAACATTTTGACCGTAGCTTGTCCTAAAATAAAGTCTTCCGAGTATTGGCAATATTTCATCTGGTACTGAAAGTAATCCACATTCCATTATCGCTTCCTCTCCTTTTTTTCTCATAAAAGTACCTACTTCTTTTTTTGCTTTTTCTAAAAATTCTTCTATTTTTGCCGGCTGAATTCTACCATCTTTTATTAACATCTCAAGAGCATTTTTTGCTATAGCTCTTCTTACTGGATCAAAACAAGATACGACTATAGCATTTGGAATTTCATCAACCAATATTTCTACACCACTAGCTCTTTCAAATGCTTTTATATTTCTACCTTCTTTGCCAATAACTTTACCTTTAATCTCGTCATCATTTATTTCTATCACACTAGTCATAAATTCTGTACTATTTGAGCTACCTACTCTATACATTGAATTAACTAAAATATCTTTTACAAAATTATCATATTTTTGCTCTCCATCGCGAGATAATTTTAATAGTCTAGATTTTAAATCTTCAGCAGATTCATCTTCTATCTTTTTAATTAAAATTTCTTTGGCTTCAGCTTTTGACAATGCTGCTATATTTTCTATTTTCTCATCTATGCTTTTTTCTTTTTCTAAAGTCTTTTTTTTAATTTCTTTTATTTCTTCTGCTGCAGAGAAAAGTTTTTCTTTTTCCATTTTTAAAGCCTCTTCTCTTGATTCTATTTCATCTTCTTTTTTATCAAGACGGGATTCTGTCTTATCCAATCTTTGCTTTACTTCTTCAGAAAACTTTAAAGATTCTTCTTCTATTTTTTGTGCAGTTTTCTTTGCTTCTAAAATTTTTTCTTCAAGCTTACTCTCGATAGAGTTTCTTTTTAAAAGAGCGATATAATGTCTACCAAAATATCCAAAGACTCCGCCAACAATTGCTGATATAGTAATATAAATTAAAAATAAATTCATACATTTAAATTATTTCTTTTTTGGTTTCAAAATATCATCGACTATTCCATATTTCTTTGCTTCGTCTGAGCTCATCCAAAAATTTCTATCCATATCTTTTAATAATTGATCTTTTGTTTTTCCGCAAGCTTTTGCAAGCATTTCAGCAAGAATATTTTTCCATTTAATTGTATTTTTTGCTTCTATCTCTATATCAGAAGCTTGTCCTTGAACACCATTAATTGGTTGATGAATCATAACTTCTGAATTTGGAAGTACAAATCTTTTTCCTTTTGCTCCTTGTGATAAAATCATTGCACCCATAGATGCTGCTACACCAACGCAAATTGTAGAGACATCACATTTTAAGTGATTCATTGTATCAATAATACCCATACCAGAATTAACTTCTCCGCCAGGAGAAGATATGTATAAAGTAATATCTTTTTTAGGATCTTCCGCTTCTAAAAATAGAAGTTGAGCCATAGTTATAGACGCTGTTTGATGATTTATTTCATCACAAAGGAATATAATTCTTTCTTTTAATAAACGAGAATATATATCATAAGCACGCTCACCATTTTGGGTTTTTTCTAACACTGTTGGTATTAACATAAAAATTTTAAATCTTTTTCGAAATTAACTTTAATAAATATAACTATTCTAATCATTCTATCTAGACAATAACTGATTTCTGTATGATTGTAATATATCATTTTTTTAATTAAAAACAAAAACCGACTATATATAGTCGGTTTTTGTGAAGATTACTTATTTTTAGAAATCTTTATTTTATATAAATTACTTTACAGCTTCTTTAAGAGCTTTAGCTACTGAAAATTTTACAGCTTTTGATGCTGCAACTTTTACAGTCTCTCCAGTCTTTGGATTTCTAGCATCACGAGCCTTTCTATGCTTTACAGTGAACTTTCCAAATCCTGCCACTGATACTTCTTCTCCTTTTTTAAGAGCGTGAGCAATAGAATCGAAAAGAGCTTCAACAACTCTTTCTGATTCAGCTTTTGATGTATTTAATACTTTGTTAAGTTCTTCTGCAAGTGCTACTTTATTCATATTTTTGTTTGTTTAACAAGATAAGTTTCCTAGGATTATCTTATTTTGATTATTTTAATTAATTATTAATTAAGTTTTTCTTAATTATTTGCAAATTCTTTTACTTTATTTCATTTAAAAAAATAAATTATAAGAATACCCTTATATTATAAGTCTATTCTTATAAAAAACGCAACTTGACAATAAACTATAATTTTATATAATAAAAGTAGTAATAAAATAATTCTTTCATAACATTTCATAACAATCAAAAACTTTTAACCCATGGAAAAGAAAATTTTAGATTTTAATACCATAAAAAAAGAAATTAACGATGATTTTAATGGTTTATCTTACACAAGAAAAAAGGAATTTTTAGAAAAGTTGATAGAAATTAAAGAAAAAGAACAAAATACATTATTTTTTTCAATTCTTGGGATCTTACTTTTATTAGTGCTTTTTTTTATAACAAATAGCCAAATGAATGAATCGGCTGATCCTATTAACATCTTGCTGTTTGTTTGTTTTCTTTTTTTAAGTGTTTTTATTTTTTTAACTCTTAAAAAATCTACATGCTACCAAGTAGTTTCTGGTTTAGATTATCGGATTTTTAGAAAATTGTTAGAAAATAATTTAAAAGAGATGGAAAACAACTTTTACAAAAAACTTGATGTCAAAGACTGCAAAAAACTTTCAGATCAATTTTATATAAAACTCACTACAGAATATGATTTACCAAAAGACATGGTAGAGATATTGACTGAGCATTTAGATAAAATCCTAGAAGATTTTGTTTTTCCGAATTAAATTAGTTATTAAAGTAAAAAAACGCTTGTATTACAAGCGTTTTTTTTATTTATTACATATTTATTTTTGGCAATAAAAAACTCCCCTTAAATACAGCCGGGAGCAGAGCTCGAATATTGATATTCTTGATGATTATTCATCAAACCTTGTCGCTGGACATGATTGGGAAGCTTTTTGGAGTCTTCTCATGTCCAGCCATCTGTGTTTCTCCCTAAGTAACACAAATCGCTGGACACGAAAACTAAAACCAATTGATTGTTTTTAATGAGGTTTCATCCTCTGGTATCTCACGATACTTTAATATTGTCTTTTTGTTTATATTAACAACAAAAAGACAATTAGATTTTAGTTGATTTATATTTTACTTTAAAACGACATAAATCAACTTATATAAGTTTGGGTGCTTTTTATTATTTTTTATTGGAACTATTGTTCCTATTTTAATGAACTTTTTGGTGAGTCCAGCTTTGAAGGATATTATTTATATTTGTCCCGTAAGCCGGGTGTGCTTTTATCCTAAGCTGCTCACCCTGTTTATAATTATAAACGACATATTATTTTTTGCAATACATATTTTAATAAATATCTGTGGATAACTGTCTTTTAAAAAAATATCTTAATTACAATTTTAAAATTAAGTTGTCTTTTAAAAAGTTTGCAATGTCTTTTCAGTTTGTGTAAAGTTATATAAATTCATACTATATTTATGAAATTACATAGATTTTTAATAGACAAAAGTCTAAAACAACCTCTTGGTGAAGAGCTTTTAATAAAAGAAAGTGATTTGTTGCATCAATGGAACAATGTATTAAAATTTAAAATAGGCGAGAAGATTGCTTTATTTGATGGACAACAAAAATATGATTTTATATATACTATAAAAGACATTAAAAATAAGTTATCTATTTTAACTTTTGATACTAAAAATAAAAACATTTCACAAAAAGAAGAACTAGGAGAGATAAATTTATGTATATCTTTAGTAAAAAAAGATAAAATGAGTCTTATAATAGAGAAATGTACTGAGATAGGGGTCTTAAATTTCATTTCACTAGTTTCAGATCGTACAGAAAGAAAAAATATAGAGTCATTTAATCCAGAAAAGATGGAAAAAATATCAAAAGAGGCGGTAGAGCAATCTAAATGGGGAGTTTCACCATCTATAGACTCTCCAAAAAAGATGGAAAAAGTGATAGAAGATATAAAAAATAAAGGAGAAATAGAAAAAATTGCTATTTTACATACTTTTGATATCAAAAATAGCTTGAATCTAGAAAAAAATATAGAAAAAATAAAAGAATTATCAATAAAATATATATTTATTGGCCCAGAGGGTGGTTGGAGTGATAAAGAAGTGACTTTTTTTGAAAAAAATAAATTATGTTTCATAAATTTTGGTAAAAATATTTTAAGAACTGAGACTTCAGCTATAGCTGCATCTTTCTTAATATCAATTATCTCAAAAAAATAATCTCCAAAAGAGATGTCTTTTATTATTTTAGTTATCCACTCTTTTGTCTTTTATACTCTTGTCTTTTATAAAATGTCGTTATATAATCAATATATATATAAGCAAAGGGTTGCCGATTTTTTTCGGCAGCCTTTTGTTTTTAAAAGTATGTATAAAAAATGAAAAAAATTTTTATAAAACAAAATAAAATTTTTATATTTTTAGTAACGATAATTTTTATCTCTACTATCGTTTTTTCTTTTGCTCAAACATTGAATACAAATACATCTTCTAACTTTAGTTTTTTTACAAAAATTTATTGTGGGATTAGTAAATTTATAAATATTGGAAATGGTTGTGAAAATGAAAATACTACTACATCAGTTGTTGAAAAAATAAATCCTACTTCGTCTTTACTTAGAGAATTGCAACTTGGTCTTCAAAAAGAAATATCTACACCATCACAGACAAAAAATACTTCTATAGAAAATAAAAAGACAACTATTTCTATATCTCCTAAAAAAACACAAACCTCGATAGTACCTCAGACTTCCTCTTTAAATAAAGAAAAAGTAAATACTGTAGAAACTTCAGTATCTTATGACATAAGTAAAAAAAATACTAATGACTTGTATGATTTAAATTTACAAGCAAAATTAAATTATTTACAAACACAAATAGATGATTTAAAAAAGACTACTGTCACCAGTAGTCAAAGTAGCTATGCTCCACCTACTACATATCAATATGTATTTTCTGGATCTTCTTCAAACAATAGCTCTGCTACTGTCGATAGCAACACTCTCTCATCTTCACTGAATTCTTTACAATCAACTATAAATAGTCTAGCTTCAAATGCTGTGACAATAATAAATTCATTTACACAATCTGTATCTGACAATATTTTGTCTAGCTCTGTGAATGGTGTATTGGCTACTACTACCATAATATCTGACAATGATATTGATTACTCAGGTGGCATACTGACAAGTACTATAAATGGAATAGTCGCGACAACATCTATCTCAGGATTATCGTCTACAACTACAAATAGTTTATCTTCTAATGTAAATACATTAACTTCAAATGTGAATGGACTTGTATCTACTACTACTATCATAAATACAAATTCATTATCATCTACAAACAATACTTTATCTTCATCTGTGAATGGTAAAAATAGTAATGCAAGTATCATAAACACAAATACAGCATCATCATCAGGAAATTATTTTGAAAATATTATCAATGGTATCTCAAGTGGTGTTAAACAATTCATCACTTCATTTTCAGAAGCTGTATCTGGAAATACTTTGACTACAACAATCAATGGAGTGGTGGCTACTACAAGTGTGATTACTGGAAACACTTTAAATACATCTGGTACACAATTGACTTCAAATGTAAACGGAGTAACTACAAATATCGATCTATCTAATGTAGTAGCTTCATCTACCACTAATACATTAAATAGTAGTGACAATACTTTGACTAGTACAGTTAATGGAAAGGCTTCTAATGTGTCAATCATAAACACAAATACAGCATCATCATCAGGAAATTATTTTGAAAATATTATCAATGGTATCTCAAGTGGTGTTAAACAATTCATCACTTCATTTTCAGAAGCTGTATCTGGAAATACTTTGACTA
>JAGOTK010000006.1:0-1184 GCA_018061825.1 Minisyncoccota bacterium | reverse complement strand
ATCATAAACACAAATACAGCATCATCATCAGGAAATTATTTTGAAAATATTATCAATGGTATCTCAAGTGGTGTTAAACAATTCATCACTTCATTTTCAGAAGCTGTATCTGGAAATACTTTGACTACAACAATCAATGGAGTGGTGGCTACTACAAGTGTGATTACTGGAAATATAGCATCTTCATCAGAAAATATATTTCAAAACATAATAAATGGTGTAGCTTCAAATGGAGCAAATATTATAAACAGTCTAGTACAAAATACTTCTGGAAATACAATCACAACCACTGTGAATGGTGTGATAGCTACTACGACAATAATAAATTCAAATTCTGTTTC
Source organism: Minisyncoccota bacterium (assembly GCA_018061825.1). Taxonomy (GTDB): domain Bacteria; phylum Patescibacteriota; class Minisyncoccia; order Phycocordibacterales; family UBA5272; genus UBA5272. The sequence continues at coordinate 843 of JAGOTK010000006.1, read as the reverse complement.
TTATTCATCGACAACAAATACTCTTACTTCAAATGTGAATGGACTTGTATCTACTACTACCATATTAGCTGGAGCTTCTGGAAATTATCTTCCACTCACAGGAGGGACAGTGACTGGAAATATAAACATGTCTGCATCTATCATTCCAACTGCGAGTAGTACATATACTCTTGGCTCACTTGCTTATCCTTGGATGGATGTATTTATTGGTGCTCACTCTTTGTATGTAAATGGACAAAAAGTATTACAAACAAGTGACGATCAAGATGTCGTCGTCTCTGCTAACATTAATCAAAACCTCGTCTCACAAACCTCTGGTACTGGTAACATCGAACTTAATCCAGTAGGCGCAGGACAAATCCTCTTAAAAAATAATGTAATACTCTCTGCTTCAAAAACAATTCGTAGCTCTGATCTGTCTCCTATCTATTTTAGTGATGGAACACGAAGTGGTAATGTCTCACTTTCTGGAAACTTAATCACCACAACTAATACTAATGGACCACTTGAGCTTGCATCTAATGGGACAGGTAATGTATATGTAACAAATGGTAATTTTGGTATAGGAACCACAGCTCCAGTTGAAAAACTCTCTGTCGCAGGTAATATCTTAGCAACAGGAACTATTTTAGGATTAAACTTGTCTGGGACAAATACTGGCGATAATGCAATCAATACTCTTTACTCAGGACTTGCGGCTTCAAAACAAGATCTGCTTACTTCTGGCACTAATATTAAAACAATCAATGGCAACTCTATTTTAGGAAGTGGTGATTTAGCATTAAGCTCTTCTCAATGGACATCATCAAGTACAAGTATTTATTACAACACAGGTAATGTAGG
>JAGOTK010000001.1:57799-109242 GCA_018061825.1 Minisyncoccota bacterium | reverse complement strand
CACCATCTGCATTGCTTCATGTCACTGGTACTGTGAGATTTTCAGGATTTGGAGCTGGTACGCTTCAGACTGACTCTCTTGGTAATCTGACTGTATCCTCTGATGAAAGACTAAAAAATGTAAGTGGATCATATACTAGATCTATCTCAGATATATTAAAAATAAATCCAATCAGCTATCATTGGAATGCCACATCTGGACTTGATATGAATACAGAATATTCTGGATTCTCCGCACAAAATATACAACTTGCAATACCAGAAGCGGTAGCTACTAGCTCAAATGGATTCTTATCATTGCAAGATAGACCAATACTAGCGGCAGTAGTAAATGCAATAAAAGATATAGTACAAATAATGGGAGAATTTAAAAATAGACTTATAGCGTGGCTTGGAGATAGTACAAATGGATTGCCAAAAATTAGTACCGATGAAATATGTCTAAAGGATTCTACTGGGAAAAGTGTATGTATCAATGGAGATAAATTACAAGAAATATTGGGCTCACAAAATAATTCAAATAATAATAGTAGCAACAATTCAAATAATTCTTCTTCAAATACAGATCAAAGTTCTGATAATAATGATGCAAGTAGTACACAAGATACTACGACATCTACATCTACATCTACAATAATAGAGGATACTAGCACTTCTACAGATATAATAGATGGCACTTCTACTACTGATAGTACAACTGATATCACAACAACACCTTCAGATGATACAGAAAATACAAATACTGATACACCTCTCACTCCTTAAATTTTATAAACAAAATAAAACACTCTACATAAAATTGTAGAGTGTTTTATTTTAAAATCTATTATAAAATTTTAATCTGTCAAAAATTTCATCACTTTATCATTAAGTAGCATTTGATGAACATAGCTATTTACATGATTTTCATTTGCTTCTGGCATCTCAGTCAAGATTCTCAAAGATTCGACATCGACTTCTTCTTTATTGACTTCTATTTTTTCTTTCTTTGAAATTTCATTTAAAATTAATTGAGAGAGCACTCTTTTTTCTGCAGTATCTCTCCAATCTTTTTGTAAATCTTCTTCTGTCTTTTTTATTTGAATTAGATACTCTTCCCATTTACCTCCAAATTTTTCTACATCAGCAGTCATTTGAGATTTCATTCTTGATAGCTCATCTAGGATTAAAACTTCTGGGAGATTTGCTTTTGATTCTTTTACAAGTCTTTCTAAAATATTATTTCTTTCTTTGTCTATTATTTTTGCCTTCTTTTCTAAAGTTAGATTTTCTTTTATTTTATCTTTTAGATCTTGCAAAGTTTTAAAGCTATCTCCAAAGCTTTGAGCAAATTCATCATTCAATTCTGGCAATGTAGATTCTTCTAATTTATTTTCTATATCTAGATTTTCTTCAGAATGAGAATGCTCGTGTACTACTCCATCATCATGCACATGAGCTCCTACATTTCTTGCTTTTCTCAAATTTTCCATGACATCAGCAATTTCTTGATCTTGAATATCAAAAATTTCTGAAGCTTTGGCATTAGTATTTATCTTTTTTAATTCTTCTAAAAATGATTCTTCTGTTTTTAATTTTTCCTCCTTTGCAAACTTTTTATAATCTCCTATTTTTACTTCTGGAAGGATTGGAAATAGGGCAGAGTATTCAAAGTCTGAATCTTTTCCAATTTTAGTTATAGATATTTTTGGCTCTGATATAGGAATGATCTTATCTTCTTCTTTTTTGTCCTTATTTTCATTTATCACTGTCTCGTAGAAAGTCTTACTTATTGCTATATGTGCCATTTCTTCTAAGACAATCATTTCTCCATATTTTTCTATAATCATATTTTCTGGAGCATTTCCTTTTCTAAATCCATCTACGACCACTACTTCTTGTACACTTTTTAAAGCTTGATCATGATATTTATCAAATTCATCTTTTGATAAGGAGACCAAGACTTTTGCTTCACTCTTTTCTAATTTTTCAAATATTGCTTTCATAATTTTATTTTATAATCCTTATCTAGCCCCTCCATAAATTTAGAGAGGGGAAGAAAATTTTAATAAATTTTCGGGATGGGGTTTTTTATTCTTCTATAATTTTTTGACCTTCTGCTGTATGTACAACATCTTCAATTTTTTTATTCTCGTTTTCAGATAATACTTCATCTATTTCTTCTTGTATTGATTCTGCTTTTGCAAGTGGCATATCTTCGAGCACATCAGCATCTAGCAATCCATCATTGTCTGCCTCTACTATCAAGTCTCCTGTCTCTGCTACTACATCTATTTTCCAACCTGTTAATTTTGCAGCTAGACGTACATTTTGTCCTCCTCTTCCAATGGCAAGAGATTGCTCTTCCATACTGACTTTTACTTTTGCTTTCTTTTCTTCTTCATTTATTTCTATATCAATTACTTTTGCAGGTGAAAGTGATGCTGATATATTTTTTCTTATATCGTCACCCCATTCTATAATATCCAATTTTTCTCCTCCAAGCTCAGAAGATATTGCATTTACTCTTACACCTCTTTGACCAACACAAGCTCCGATAGGATCTACTCTGTCGTCATTACTTTTTACTGCTATTTTACTTCTACTTCCTGGCTCTCTTGCTACTGACACTATCTCGACAATACCTTCTGCAATTTCAGAAGATTCTATTTTAAATAACTCAATCAAAAACTTAGGATGTGATCTAGATAAGCGAACTGAAAGACCTCTCACTCCTTCTTCCATAGAAAACAAATAAGCTTTCACTCTTTGTCCTGCATGAAATTTTTCTCCATGAATCTGTTCTTCAAAAGAAAGTATCGCTGTTGTTCTTCCAAGATCAATAAATACATTTCCTCTTTCCATTCTTTGTACTATTCCTGAGACTACACTGCCTTCTTTATCTCCAAATTCACTTGAGATAGATTCATTTTCTGCCTCGCGTATCTTTTGTACTATTACTTGTTTTGCAGTCTGTGCAGCAATTCTTCCAAAATCTATTTTATTTTCTAAAGAAAACAAAATTTCTTCTCCAAGCTCAGCATTCTTTTTCAAGAGCTTTGCTGTTGAAATCAAAATATGTTTTTCTTCATTGTATCTTGGTAATACAATTTCTGATTCGTTAAAATCTTCTTTTGATTCTTCATTTTCTTCTTCTTCTGTGATCATACGAACAGTGGATTCATCTGCTACGATTTTGACCTGCTCAAAAGCAGTTTCTCCTGTATCAAAATTTATGACACATCTTATAAGTTGTCCTTTTTTTCCGTATTCTTTCTGATAAGCTGCTGCTAGAGATTTTTCTACAGCGTCAATTATTCTCTCTCTAGAGATTTTCTTTTCTTGCTCTATTGTAGCAAGTGCAATGTTTAAAGCTTTTACATCTAACATAAATTTATTTTAAAATTTTTTAATAAAAAATTCGAGCACTTCTGCTCGACCTTCAAATTCAAACTTATCTAATAATATTATTATATTATCAAATAAAAATAAAAAAGTCAAAAAAATATCCCAACTTTTAAAGTTGAGATATTTTTTAATTTAATATTTTTCCATCTTCTAATTGTATAACTCTATCTACAGTATTCATATATTCATTTTCATGAGTGACCATCACTATAGTCAGACCTTTTTCTTTATTTAATTTTTTGAAAATATCTATTATAATATTTGAATTTGTATGATCAAGATTAGCTGTAGGCTCATCTGCAAAAAGAATTTTTGGATTATGTACTATCGCTCTTGCTATTGATACTCTTTGTTGCTCTCCTCCTGATAGCTTTGCTGGGATATTTTCCAATTTATCTGACAGACCTACAGACCCTAATGACTGTCTAGCTTTTTCAAAAGCTAGACTAGTCTCGATACCTTGCATAAGTAAAGGTAAAGCTACATTTTCTACAGCATTTAAATCTGTCATCAATGAATAATCTTGAAATACATACCCGAGATTATTTAATCTGAATTCTGTCCTGTCATCTTGAGACATATTATGAGTATCTATCCCATCTAAGATTATCTCTCCTTCTGTTGGCTCATCAAGTAAAGAAAGTTGATACAAAGTAGTACTTTTACCAGCGCCAGATCTACCCATGATAGCGACAAATTCACCATCTACTATTTCAAGACTTATAGATTTCAACACTTCTGTGATCTTATCTCCATCTTTAAATCTTTTTATTAAATTTTTAGCTATAATTATTTTTTTATCTTTCATATTTTTATCTTCCTAAAATTGCATCTAAAGTATTTCTTTTTACTATCATTCTTGCTGGTATATATCCTGCTAGCATAGAGATAACAGTGAGATAGGTTATTCTTATAATAGTTGTATAAAAATCAATAACCATAATACCATCAGAAAAGGGGAAGTCTATAGGATTGGCGTCGAAATATGGCTTGATAATAAGAAATGCAAAAAAACTTCCTATTGCACAACCCACTAAAGAATACAAAACTGCTTGAAATATATAAGAAAATTCAATAGCAAAGCTACTTATACCTATACCTTTTAATATTCCAATTTGCTTTCTTCTTGTTATAGCATTTATAAAAATTACTATAAAAAGAGTGATTGCAGCTACAAATATTCCAATAGATCCAAACATTGTACCAAGAAGACCAAACAAATCTTTCATTTGAATAACAAAAGCAGGAGTAGCTTCTTCAAAAGTTTGTATCTTTGCATAATCTTGAAATCCATTTGCGTAAAAAATAGCTTTTATTTCTTTTGGCTCTATCCCTGTGTTTAATCTTATTGCTATGTTTGAGATATTTTGTGGAAGAAGATTTGAAAGCTTGCGAAGCTCTGAGTCGACCATAAAAACTTTTGCTCCAACATCTTGATTTTTAACTACAATGATACCTTTTACTATATATTCATTTGTACTTGATCCTATTTTTATTTTAACTTTTGCTCCAGGCTCAGTATCACGAAGCAATGTAGGATCTACATCTGACACTACAGAATATTTCTGTACTATATCTTTTCCAAGTAATACATATTTTGAAGCGTCTTCTTTTGTTAAAAATTCTCCTTCTTTGATATTAGCAGATAGATTTGTTGTACCTTCTTCTCTATCAGGATCAATCCCAGTAAATCCTACATTTCTTTTATTTGCAATATCATTTGATGACAAAGTTTGCCAATTTGCCTCTACTGTACCGTTTGCTTCATATCTATATGAATAATCTTTTATTCTAGTATCATTTTTAAGAATATTTATAATATCATCTGAGTTTAAGACATACTTTTTATTATCAAGTGGAGAAATGATGACATCTCCAAGAGATTTTTCTCTGAAAGTCTTTATAGATCCTTCAATAAGACCACTCATCACTCCTGAGACCACTACCAGATTCAAAAATGTTATCACCATAATAAATATTATGAGTGAAGTCATCCATTTGTTGCTTCTCTTGATAGCAGAAATAGCTAAAAAAGTACCAACTCTTATAGAGTTCCAAAATGTATAAGTTTTTTTTCTAAACATATCTTATTTTTTAGTAGGGGAATTATTTTCTTCTGTTAACACTTCTGTCCCAATAGGAAAAAGGCTATCTTCTTTACTCAACCCAGAAAGAATTTCTATTTCCCCATTACGACCTCTGATACCTATAGTTATATTTTTGACTTCTATATTTGAATCATTATCATCAGTAGAAGTGTTATTTAATTTGTCTAAATCTTTAACAACTTTTACAAAAGCTTCTCCTTTTTTTATTAAGACAAATTTATTTGAAATATAATTTGTATTTTCTTTTCTATCTGTGACTATCTCTGCTGTAGCATTCATACCAGATCTTATTCTTTCATCTTTATTTACAAAAGAGATTTTTATATAATATGTAGATACTCCTCCTTCATTTATAGCAGCAGGATAGACTTCTGATACTACCCCTTCAAACACGACCCCGTCACCATAAGTGTCTAAATTGATTTTTACTTTATCTCCGACTTTTACTTTGACAATATCTATCTCTGTCAGCTTTGCTTTTATTTGATAATTGCTATCACTCATTATTTTTATTGCTGGAGAATTTGATGATGATATTTCACCCAGATTTAGACTAACTTCTTTTACTATTCCATTAAATGGAGCAACTATAAAATCTTTTTTATAGTTTGCATTAGCTAATACGAGTCCAGCCTTTGCTGAATCGAGAGAAGCTCTCAATGACTTTATTCTATCTTCTGAAGATCCAGATTTTACTTGTTCAAGTGAATATTTTGCTGCTGAATAAGCATTTCTGTAAGATAATATTTGTGACTTTATACTGTTTATACTATTGCTAGTATTAGAAATTGAAGCTATAGAAGTAGATATTATCAATCTTTGTGAATCTAGACTACCATCTGCTAACGAGCAACTATCTGTGAATAAAGTATTTAAATCATTTAATAAATTGGATACATTTTTTGTGTATACAGATACTAAAGAAGCGATATTATCTACATTTTTTGTGTCTATATCAGAATCTCCAGTTAAAGAAAAATTTAAAGAGAGATTTGATAATTCTTTTAAATTATTTTCAATATTTCCTCTTGAAGTTTCTATTTTTGAAGATAATGCTTGAGAGCAAGAATTATAATTTAATTTAAAATAGCCAGAAGAGTTTGAAAATAAATTTCCTAATTTATTTTGAACAACATCTGAAAGACTACTATTAACAGATCTCACAGTATCATTTACAGAATTATTTGCATTATCTAAATTATTTTTAGCAGAATACAATGCATCCTCTTTTACTTTGATATCAAAATCACTTGGGCCTTTTAAGGCATCATTTAGATTGGCTTCGGCTATAGACACATTTGCATTTGCTGACAAAGTCGCTGCATACTCATTTGAGCTATCAATTGATGCTAAATTTTGACCAACATATACTTTATCTCCGACTTTTACATTTACAGCATTTATTTTACCTATTTTTTCAAAAGCTAAAGAAGAATCTTCACTTGACTCTACTTGTCCAGACACTGTGACTATTTCATCTATATTTCCAGTCTCTAATTTTCCAACTAAAATATTTTTCGCTTCTTTATTTAAGATAAAATATATTACTATTATGATAAATAGGATTAAAAATACTGATTTAATTTTATTATTTTTAATAAAATTAAATATTTTTTCTTTTACTGATTTTATATTCATGTATTTAATTATTTTTATAAAATGATTGTATCATTTTATAAAAATATAATCTAATAAAAATATTTTAGAAAAAATATGCTAGAATTTATTCATAAAATAATTTAATATATGAAAAAAACACTTTTAAGGCTAGATTTAAATGTTCCAATAGATAGAGAGAAAAATAAAATAGTAGAAACCGAGAGAATAGATGCTGTATTAGAAGAAATAAAAAGGCTTTCCAAGAAAAATAATGTGACAATATTGTCACATTTAGGAAAAGGAAGTAAGGAAGACTCTTTAGAAATAGTAGAAAAATACATAAGAAGAAAATTAAGTAAAGAGGAAAATAAAAACATAACCATCTTAGAAAATACAAGATGGCAAAAAGGGGAGACTGACAAAGTAAATAGTAAAGAATTCAATCTTACTTCAAAATATTTTGCAGACATGGGTGATGAGTATATAGATGATGCTTTTGCTAGTATGCACAGATCTCACGCTTCTATCGTAGGAGTGCCTAAGCTTTTTAAAAAAGCTGGAAAGAAAATATCTATAGGAGAATTAGCCAAATTAGAGATCAAAAATCTAAACAAGTCTTTAACTTTATCAAATAACAAGAAAAATAAGACATTACTCATACTTTCTGGAGCAAAAATCTCTACAAAACTTCCTTTAATAGAAAAATTCTTAAAAAAAGAAGCTAAAGTATTTGTAGGAGGTGGTATAGCAAATCAAATATTTAAAGATATATTAGGTATAAATATTGGTAGCTCATTTATAGAAAAAGACTTTAAATTAAATCTTAAATTGAAAAGTTATCTAAAAAAGGAAATAGAAAAAGGAAATCTTTTATTACCTATAGACATACTATTAGAAGACAAGAAGGTTGAAACTTTACAAAATATCAAAGAAAAGAATGTTATCTCAGATATAGGACCTGCTAGTCTAGCTCTATTAAAAAATAATATAAAAGATTCTAAAAATATAATCATGAATGGACCGCTTGGTATTTATGAGAAAGGTTTTGTAGAAAGTACCACATCTTTATTAAAAGACTTATCAAAAAGCACTATAAATATAGTGATAGGTGGTGGAGACACATTAGTTTTGACAAAAAAATTGAAGATGAAATCAGGTAAAAACATATTTATATCAACTGGAGGAGGAGCGATGCTTGATTTTCTTGTAAATGATGGAAAATTACCTGGCATTTTAGCTTTAAAATAATATTTCTTAACAAAATTATATTTTTGTAATTTTCTAAATATTATATTGTAATAAGATACATACAGAGATACTGATAATAGGTGAATATCCCGTAAAAATTTTATTAGAATTAAAAATAATATATAAAAGAATAAAATATGAGAAAATATAGATCACAAAGAATACAAAAAACTTTAATAGCTTTATCTGGGGCAGCGTTAGCATCTACAATGATGTTTAGCTCAGCTCAAAATATAGGTAATCTTGGTAATTTACAAAAAAGAAGTAACAATTACTATACAACTAAAATAGTTTCTCAACTTCACAAAGCAAAAAAGGCAACAAAAGAACAAAAACATAGCCAAAGAAGAAAAAATGTCAAAAAGAAATTAGAAAATAATTTATAAAAAATAAAAACACTTAATTAAAATATTAAGTGTTTTTATTTTTTATGTGTATAACTTTTAATAATCTAATCTTTTACTTTGGTATAATTTAAATATGAATTGCTAAATTAAGCCAATTTATTTATTAACTCTTTTTAAAATTACAAAAATATTATCAATAATATGAAAAAAATAATCACAATCCTATTAACAGGATTTATGATTGCGACTCTTTCTTCCACTCATGCTGCAAAGAGTGTGAAAGCGGAGCCTGTCAAAAAAAGTGCCCCAGTCAAACAAGAGCTATTATTAGCAGCTACTGTGAATGTATACAGTGCTAGTACTACAAAAATAGACGATTCAAATTATTCTGTTTATTTTCAAATCTTCAACAGAGTAGGCACACAATCAAATATCAGATATGGTCTTGAATTAACAAGTACTATAGATGGTAAAGTCTATGATTCTAAGCTTGCAAATGAGTCTTTAACCTTAAAAGAGAATCAGACAATGGAGATTAGAAATGAATACAAGATACCGACATTTATACCAAATGGTAACTACAAACTATCAATTACAGTTAAAAATCAAAATGGTCTAACTTTAGCTTATGTACCTGCCGGATTTCCAGAAAAAATCATATCTGTCAGTGGTAAGTCTGAAGCTCCTATAATAGATAATTGTTCTTTGACCATAGCGACTGGTACAGATAAATTTTCTAATACACAAAATATTGGTGTCAATATAGGAGAAAATATAAATGCTACTTGTAATATAAAAAGTACTAATAATTTAAATTATTCTGGTGTAAAAATAAAATTAATAACCCATAAAAGAGATATCTTTGGAGATATACTTGATTCTAAAATATTGGATAACTCTATAGATATAAAAAGTGGATCATCAAATACAATTGATTTTTCTATTTCTACCGCAGCTTCTCCTCAGCTTTATTATGTAGATATGTTTTTAGTAGATTCAAATGGTAGCAAACTTTCTCAATCTACAAACATATACTACACAGTAAAAGGAGATTCTATAACTTTGACAAATGTCGTAGTAGAAAGCCTCAGCGTCAAAAAAGGTGGCAAAACTACAGTAAAGGCTTTATGGAATTATTTTGGTAACTTTTCTCCAAAATCATATACAATAATGGCTGTATCAAAAGATGCTAATGGCACTGAATGTGGATCTGTCACAAAATCAATACTTCCATCAAACAATGTTATAAAAACTACTCTTGAAATAGTAAATAAAATAGACTGTGAAAATTCCACAATATTAGTATCTGTATTAGACAACAAAGGATCTATACTAGATAGCTCAGCTACTGATCTTACCAATCAAAAAAGCACTGTGAATATAGATGAAAATACTCCAGAATCATCGATTCTTTCTATAAATTCTGTAAATAAATACTATTTAGTAATATTTATAGTAGTACTTGTGTTATTAGGCTATGGTATATTAAAATTAAAGAAAGAGCATACAGATATAAATAACAAATAATTAAAAAAAATATGAAAAAAATAATCCTAAATATAATATCAATATCTTTTATATTTCTATTTGTATCAACTATTGCTAAAGCGGATACTTATCAAAATATTGGAATAATTACAAATGGTGGGACTACAGCCCATAGTTATCCATATACTGTCACTGTCCAGACAGACAAGCAAATATATAATGCAGGAGAACTAGTGACCACTTACTTATCCTACAGCTCTGCTACTACACCTTCTACTTCTATAGACACTGCTTCAAATATGAACATATTTTTATTAAGCACTGGAGATTATCAATTTGGATTTGCAGATATTAGAAGATTTAGAATTGGTAACGACTTTACGCCAGGTGTATATTCAATGTATATGACATTACCTTCCAATTTTAGAAGTCAGTCAGCTTCACAGCTACAAGCAAGCTCACTGAATAATAAATTTGATATGCTTAGCTTTGTTAGTGATTTTTTCATAAAAAAAGCTAGCGCTTGTTTAAATTCTGTATATTCTTGTAATGTTGGTGAGATTTGTGAAAATGAAATGATCTTTGTCTGTCATCCACATGGAGGAACTGGCATAGGTTCTACAGGTTCAGGTTCTGGAGTGCCTATAGTAAGTACGACTTTCACCGTCACTGAATCATCTCCTAAAATATTTTCTAAATAAATATTTTTTAAATATAAAAACCACTGAAAAATCAGTGGTTTTTATATTATTTTTTCTTTATAGATCTATTTCTAATAATACAGGACAATGATCAGATCCAAATTGATCTCCCAATATTTTAATTTTCTTTACTTTTTTTTCAAGAGATTTAGAAATGAAAAAGTAATCAATTCTCCAGCCTATATTTCTATCTCTTGCTCTAGTCTTCATATCCCACCAAGTATATTCTTGTTTGTCTTTGTTTTTCTCTCTCCAAATATCTGTAAAATATTTTTTAAATTCTGAAAGTAAATCTCTTTCTTCTGGAGTACATCCTATATGTCCTTGATTTTCTTTTGGGCGAGCAAGATCTATATCATTCACTGTAGCGTTCACATCTCCACAAAAGATCACTGGCTTTTTTTTCTCCAATCTTCTACACAAGGAAAGTATTTCTTTATAATATTCTAATTTATATGCAAAATGCTCTTCACTTTTACCACCATTTGGAAAATAAATATTTAATAAATAAAAATCTTTAAATTCTGTCATTAAAGTTCTTCCTTCATTATCAGTAATTTTAGAAAGAGGGGATCGTGTCACTTTTTCTGGATTTATTTTTGTATAAGTCGCTACACCAGAATATCCTTTTCTTATTTGTGATGACTCAAAAAAAGAAAAGTATCCTTTCTTATTTTTTAAATCATTATGGAGTTGCCCCACTTCTGACTTTGTCTCTTGTAAGCAAAAAATATCTGGAGAATACTTTTTAATAAAGCTATCAAGCTCTCCTTTTTTCTCTACAGCTCTCAACCCATTTACATTCCAAGTGATTATTTTCATAAAAGTATTTTAGCATAATAAAAGTAAAACTGTCTTTGAAAGTTTTTCGCAAAGCGAAATGCCTCTTAAAAAAATAATTTTACTTTTATTTACAAATCACTTTCTACTTTTTGCATGAAATTTCTCAAATTGATCTTTCAAGAATTTATTTGTCACATTGGTATAAATCTGAGTAGTAGCTATGCTCGCATGGCCAAGCATCATCTGCACAGTACGCAAGTCTGCACCATTTCTGAGTAAATCAGTAGCAAAAGAGTGACGAAGTACATGAGGAGTACACTTTTTTGAAATACCAGCAAATTCTGCATATTTTTTTATCGCCCTTTCTATAGATCTTGAAGTGAGTCTCAAATCTTTTCCTTCTTTGATTCTTCCAGACGCTGTGAAAGACAAGTCTATAAACATTGCATCATCCACATCTATTCTTTCTTTTAAAAATTTCTTAATAGATTCTATTGATGTCATAGATAAAAATACAACTCTTATTTTTCCTCCTTTTCCACGGACAGATAATTCACCATTTGAAAGATCTTCATCTCTATCAAGAGAGCAAAGTTCTGACACACGCAGACCTGTAGAAAAAAATGTCTCGAGTATGGCTTTATCGCGAAGCATCACTAAATACAAACTTTTCTTTATTGCTTCTATTTTTTTTCCTTTGATATCAGTTAATTTTAATTTATAAAATTTCTCTGGAGCATTCAAAAGATTTTCAAGATCACTTTCAGATATCAAATCAAGCTCTCTTTGTGAAGTCTTTGCTAGCTCTATCTTTTCTGGATCATAGATTAAGATTCCTTTCTTTCTAGAGTATTTTAAAAATGCTCTTAACGCTATCAGATGATAATTTTGAGTCTTTTTATCTAAAGTTTCAGACAATTTATTTTTAGAATTCTTTTTCGTACTTGATGGAAGACGATTGAGAAAAAGTCTATATTCTCTCATGATTTTATCGTCTATAAATTTGTATTTATTACTTTCTAGGAACTTTATAAATCTATTGAGATAGTGATCATAATTGCGGACAGTCAAAAGACTTCTTCCTTTTTCTATTTCTACATATTCTAAGAAAGAAAACTTTAAATCCATTAGCTCTTTTGAGTTGATATTTTGCGACATGCTTATATTTTATCATGTATAAATGCCATATATTTATACTTGCATTGTCTAGTAAAGTGTGATATGATATGGAAACTTAATCAAGTCAAGATTAATTATAATTTTTATGCTTACAAAAAGAAAAAAGGCTAACGCTATAAAGGAAGTACAGATGCATGACACAGATACTGGATCTGCAGGAAGTCAAATTGCTATTTTGACTCGTAGAATCGAAGAAGTAACAAGTCATCTTAAGACTCATAAGAAAGATAATCACTCAAGAAGAGGTCTTATTCAGATGGTGGCAGACAGAAGGTCACATTTGAAATATCTTGAAAAAAATCAACCAACAACACATAAGACCGTTATCAAAAAATTAGGTCTTCGTGGATAATAAAAATACCTTCGAAAAACCGAAGGTATTTTTATTGATATAATCATATTGGAGCTTGAATAAGAAATTTTTAATATTAGTAAAAGTGCAGAAATAATTTTTAATAAACAAAACAATATAAGTATTTTAAAAACTCTTTATCAAAAGAGCTAATATAAAATTATAAAATACTATTATAAAAGAAAAAATATGTCTATAGTAAAACAAAAAGATCAGAGAGTCGCTGTGCTCATTGATGCACAAAATTTATATCACAGCGCAAAAAATCTATACAATGCAAAAGTAAATTTTAAAAGTGTGTTAGATGAAGCGGTAGCTGGAAGACATTTAATAAGAGCCATAGCTTATGTGATAGCCACAGAAGCTGGCGATGAAAATGACTTTTTTAACGCTCTTACAAAAATAGGAATAGAAACAAAGACAAAAGATTTGCAGATATTTTACGGTGGAAACAAAAAAGGAGATTGGGATGTTGGTCTTGCGGTAGATGCTATACGTCTTTCAAATAAAGTAGATGCTATAATCTTAGCTACAGGAGATGGGGATTTTGAACCTTTAGTAGAGTATCTAAAAACATCCACACAAGTAGAGGTCATCTCTTTTGGTAAATCTACTTCATCGAAGTTAAGAGAAGTATGTGAAGATTTTGTAGATATGTGCGATCGTCCAGAAAAATTCATCATAGAGCATAGAGGTGCTAGAAATGTAGGAAGAAGAAATAAAAAATTTCCACAAAAAAATAAAAAACTTTTAGGAGAATAATAAAAAAGCCAAAGAAAAACTTTGGCTTTTTTATTTTCTTTCATGATATAATTTTTAAATTAAGAGACAATTTTATTTTCTCTAATTGATTTATGGCATACATTCCAACAATACATACATTTGAAGATGATTTAAATGAAAATAAAGGCTACGGAGAAGTTCAAAATACTTTAGGAGTTGAGCCTGTGATTTCAAAAGAAAATATCCTAATCCCAGAAAAAGAAGGAAGCTCTATTGGTAAAAAGATTTTTATTTTATTTTCAGTATTATTTTTAATAGGTGGTATATCTGTAGTTGGCTATTATTACTATACAAATTATCAAAACAAACAAGCAGAAGAAGCCTTAAATGCAGAATCTTTAGCTAAAAAACAAGAAGAGATAGCAAGAGAACAAGCAACTGTTGTAAACAATTTAAAAGCTATACTTCCAAGCCTTGCAAATGACATAGGACAATATACAAATTCTACAATCAAAAAAGATGGAGTAATTATAATAACGATAAAAGAAAATACAAATAATGGTGTAGACAATTACAGTCAACTTTATGCTTATATACTTGCACATCAAAAAGAAATGAGTAGGGATTTGATAGACACTTTTAATTTAAATGAATTATCTGAAAATATGGCCGTATATGAAGATACTAATAAAAACTATTCAAACAATACTGACGATGAATCTTCAGATTCTGCAGCTTCTTCTAGTGATACAAAAATAAAAGAAAAAGACAAGACGTCTAAAGTAGCAACAAATACTTTATCTAGTGTAATAAATCTTTTTGACCCTACAAGCCTACAAGATAATTTTAATACTTTGATCACAAACATGACGACACCTACTCCGATCTCAGGTGAAGACTTGGTATGGGAAAGTAAAACTTTAAATAATCAAGACTTTCAAATAGCAAATGCAGGAGTCGTGACTCTAATCTACGGATATGCAAAACAAAATTATTTAGTATTCTCTTTATCATTAAAAGATTTCTTTGACGCTATAAAAAGCTTAAAATAAATATGTCTTTTGCAGGATTAAAATCTGGAATGATTATTGGTTTAAAAGCTCACATGATAAAAGTTGAATGTGATATAGGTAGAGGAATGAGTTCTTTTTCTCTTATAGGATTAGGGGATAAGGCTATAGAAGAAAGTAAAGACAGAGTATGCTCTGCACTTCGTAATGCTAATTTTACAAATCCAAAACAAACCAATCATAAGACTACTATATCTTTAGCTCCAGGAGATTTGAGAAAAGAAGGTACAAATTTTGATTTGCCGATTGCTCTTGCATACTTGATAGCAAATAGTGAAATATCTATTTCAGAAAAAGAAATAGAAGAATCTATGTTTGTTGGAGAATTATCTTTAAAAGGGAATATAACTAAACTAAAAGGAGCTCTTGCTATCTCTGAACTTGCAGAAAAAAATGGAATAAAAAATTTATTCTTACCAAAAGAAAATGAAGAAGAGGCTGCTTTGATAAAAAATATAAATGTATATGGAGTTGATACACTAAAAGAAGTGATTGAGCATATCACAGGAAAAAGAAAATTAGAAAAAACACAAGAAACAAATCCAAAAGAGTTTTTAAATAAAGAAGAAATATCTTTTACAGATATGAGAGACATAAAAGGTCAGACAGCTGCAAAGAGGGCATTACTTATAGCGACATCAGGGGGTCATAATATTATTATGTATGGTCCTCCAGGAACTGGTAAGACAATGCTCGCGAGAGCTTCGAGAGATTTACTTCCAGATCTTGATTATAAAAATATTTTAGAAGTGACAAGGATACACTCTATAGTAGGATCAAATGAAATTGGAAAAAATAATTTAATTCTAAAACCACCATTCAGATCCCCACATCACACATCAAGCTATGTATCACTTGTCGGTGGAGGGTCTACTCCAAAGCCAGGAGAAGTGACTCTAGCACATGGAGGAATTCTTTTTTTAGATGAGTTTCCAGAATTTGAAATAAAAACCATAGAAGCTTTGCGTGAGCCACTCGAAGAAGGACATGTCTCTATATCTAGAGCAAAGGGTACAGAGAGATTTCCTGCTAAATTTATGCTAATTGGAGCAATGAATCCATGCCCTTGTGGCAATAAGGGAAATAAAGATAAAAAATGTATCTGCACTCAAAATGATATAGCGAGATATGAGAGAAAGCTCTCAGGCCCAATCATGGATCGTATTGATATATGGGTAAATGTTTCAAATATTTCTTATGATGAACTTGGACTAAAAGATGATAAAGCAGATAGTAGTGAAATCTTTAAAAAGAAAATTATAAAAGCAAGAGAAAAAATGAAAGAAAGATTTCAAAATACAAATGGAAAAATAGAAATGAATAGAGATATGTCTTCAAAAGACATTTCACTATTTGCAAATCTTGATGACAATACAAGAAGGGAATTAAATGTATATGCTACAAAATTAAATCTCTCACCTCGTGCTTATCATAGACTTTTAAGAGTAGCTCGCACCATAGCAGATCTAGATGAAAAAGAAAATATAGAGCTGTCACATATTTTAGAAGCTCTTCAGTATAGACCAAAAGTGAATAGTTAAAAAATAAAACCACCAAATTTTTGGTGGTTTTATTTTATTATTTTTTAACTCTTCTTTTATTTGCTAAAGTTGCAAGAGTTTCCTTTTTGATTGCAAGTCTTTTTACTGTTTTGTGTGAATGGGATTTTTTATTATTTCCTACACTTGTTGATCTTTTTGCCATATTTTTTAATTTTAAAAATTTAGTAATTTATAAGAATATAACATATATTCTTATATTTTACCCAAATGGATTTGCTGTACCACGAGTCTCAAAGTGTAGATGTGGACCTGTACTTCTTCCTGTATTTCCTGTTGCTCCTATTATTTGACCTTGAGAAACTCTTTGTCCAACTACTACATTTAATCCTGAAAGGTGAGCATATATAGACTGAGTACCATTTGAATGTGAAATAATAATAACTTCCCCATATCCTCCATTGTATCCAACAGATGAAGCACGGATCACGACTCCATCTGCTGCCGCTATGACAGAAGTGCCTACATGACAACTAAAATCTACACCTGTATGATAAGGACCGTGCAATCCTTGAGACTTTGTACAAGATACAGGCTTCATAAAATATCCAAGTATTGCATTATTTTTATAGACAATTTTTTTAGATGCTACTACTTTTGTATTTTTATTTGTAGAGTTTGTAGAAGCCAATTCTCCTTCAGCATCAGGAATGATAACACTTTGCCCTTTAGATAGCTTTGTAGAAGGAGAAATACCGTTAAATTCAGCAATTTCAGAAACGTCTGCATTATATTTCTTTGCGATTTGTTCAAGTGTTATAGATTTTGTAGCTGTATATGTTATCCCTGTTATAGGAAGAATGATCAAAGAAGATCCTGCTATTATTTTTTTATCTTTAAGATCATTCGCCCAGATGATAGTATTTTTAGAAATATTAAAAAGCCCTGCGACAGTATCAAGAGTATCTCCTTTTTTGACTTCATAAAGTATGATAGAGTCTTCTGTCGGCTTTTCCTTTTCTGTTGATACTCTCATTGGTCCTGAATTTACGACTAAGCTACCATTTTCATTTATATCAACCTCAGTAGAAGATGATTCTTTAAGAAGATTCGATGCTTTTGTAGGCTTGAGAAGACTAGTATTGTCTAGACTTTCTTTTTGTGTAGTGGTGGAAGATTCTTTATAAAATAATTTATAAGCCTCTGAAAAAAAGCTAGCACTAGTATATTTAAAGAATACTATAAACAATATAAGTACAGGGAACAAAAACAATAGATAACTTTTAATTTTTGTTTTCATAAATTTCAGATTAAGAAATAGTCTAGAAAATAGGCAGAATTCTTTATCAAATAAGATGTTTTATTTATAAATATAATTATAACAAAAATAAAGAAAATAAAAAGTGTATAAAAAAATAAAGGAAAAGTTTTTATGCTATAATTTATTTGAATAAAATTATGGACTTGCTAGAAATAAATCTAAAAAAAGAAGAAAATAAAATGGATATACAAAGTCCGTACATAAAAAACGGTACTGACAGTATAGACGAGGTTCGAAAAAGAATATCCAAGAGAGCTTTACATAAAGATGAGCATGAACATAAAGGAAAAGTCTTATCTTTAAAAAATGAAAGCTGTAAAATTGAAAGTGATGATGTTTTAAAACAAAAAATATCAAGTGTCAGCAAAAGAGTAGTAGGGGAAGAAATAAAGAAATTCGCAGAGATAGCAAGTAGAGAAATAGCAAAAGAGCTTGAAGAAATAGAAGCAAGAATAGAAGCAAATTTAAAATCAGATATAAATAATCTTCAAAATGAAATAGACAAAAAGATTGAAAAGTTTAATTATAATATTAAAGATTTAGAAAGTAGAGTAAGAGATCTAGAAATACTCTCTATAGGCATAAGTCCAAAATCATTTGAAGAGAAGAAGACAAAACATGTAGAAAATTCTAATAATATAAAATCAGATAAAGATTTAATAGAAAATGATTTAGAGAAAAAAATAATAAATGAGAAACAGGAAAAAGGAAATAACGACGTAAAAACATATTACACTTCAGTGGCTCTCAGAGAAGAAGAAGATAAATATATAAATGAGAGACTAAAAGAAATTTCAAGCCTTTTTGAAAAAACAGGATTATTATTTAGAAAAAATTCATATGTATCCAAAATTAGAGATTTAAATGTTGAAGAATTTTTAAATAATAGAGATAGTAGTGATTACAAAAATATAGATTCTAATGACAAAGAAAAAATATCTAAAATCATTACAGACTTTATGGATACTCTTGAAATAGACCCTAAAGAAGATGAAAAAATAGAAGAATTTTTGAAGAGAATACACAGAACTGATTTTCAAAATAAAAAATTAAACAAAGTGTGATAAAATTATCGAATGAAAAATGAGTTAAATGAAAAACAATTGGAAGCGGTACAATTAATAAATGGACCGCTTTTAATTTTGGCTGGAGCAGGTGCAGGCAAGACAAAGACTATCACAGAGAGAGTCATAAATATAATAAAAAGTGGTGTAGAGCCAGAAAATATATTATGTGTGACTTTTACAAATAAAGCTGCAAAAGAAATGCTTGAAAGAATAATTAAAAGAATGGAAGAAGAAGGACTCATAGAAAAATATGACCTAGAAAAAAATAATTTCTTTAGAAATAAAAAACTTCCCACAATAAAAACTTTTCACTCTTTGGGTCTTTTAATATTGAAAGAATTTGGAAAAGATCTAGGCTTTCATAAAAATATGGTAGTACTTGACCCATCTGATACAAATCAAATGGTAAAAAGTATAATAGTCAGTATAGGACTTGACCCAAAGGTACATGATCCTAGTAAGATAAAAAATGCTATAAGTAGAGAAAAATCAAATTGGCAAAGCGTAGAGGATTATGGAAAAAGAATAGTCAGCTACAACATGGAAATAATAGAGAAAGTCTGGAAACTTTACGAATTAGAATTGAGAAAACAAGGATCAGCGGATTTTGATGATCTTATAATAAAGTCTGTAGAATTATTAAAAGGAAATAAAAATGTAAAAGAATTTCTTAAAAATAAATGGAAATATATACATGTAGATGAATATCAAGATACAAATAATTCTCAATACGAATTTATAAGAGAGCTTGTAAATGAAAACACACAAAATATATGTGTAGTAGGAGATATAGATCAGAATATTTATTCTTGGAGAGGTGCAAATCTAAAAAATATTTTACACTTTGAAAAAGATTTTGAAGGAGCAAAAGTGATTCTTTTAGAAGAAAATTACAGATCAACTCAAAATATACTTAAGCTTGCAAATATTTCTATACAGAAAAATAAAGCAAGATTTCCAAAAAATCTTTTTACAAATAAAGTGGGCGAGGAAAAAATAGAAGTCTGCCCTACATTTGATGAAAAAGCAGAATCAGAATTTATATCATATAAGATAAAAGAATTGAATAAAAAAGGTGTTGAATATAAAGATATTGCTATATTATTTAGGACGAATTTTCAATCTAGAATATTAGAAGAAGCTATGATAAAAAATACTATCTCTTATAATCTTTTAGGTACAAAATTTTTTGACAGAAGAGAAATAAAAGATGTGCTTAGCTATTTGAGATCTAGTCAAAATAGAAATAATCTTGCCGATTTAAAAAGAGTATTTGAAACTCCAAAAAAAGGAATAGGAAAAACTACAATTGCAAAAATATTTGCAAATGATGAAAAGTCTTTACCAGCTTCTGCTATATTAAAAATACAAAATGTCTATAATTTTTTAGACAAAATACAATCTGACTTGATATTAGGAGAGAAAAGACTTTCTGAAATCTTACAAATGATAATTATAGATTCTGGAATAGAAGAAGAACTACTGAATGGCGGTAGTGAGGAAAAAGAAAGACTTGAAAATATAAGAGAGCTTGTAAGTATCACTAAAAAATTTGATGAAATAAAAACACTTGAAGCTTTAGATATATTTTTAGAAGATACATCACTCAGGAGCGATCAAGATGATGAGGATAAAGAAAAAAATGGTGTGAGATTGATGACTATACATGCTTCAAAAGGTCTTGAATTTGAGCATGTCTTTCTTGTGGGTCTTGAACAAGACCTTTTTCCTCATATTGATATTGGTAATAGAAAGAAAACTCTAGAAGAGTCAGAAGAAGAAAGGAGGCTTTTTTATGTAGCAGTCACTCGTGCAAAAAGGAAATTATTTTTATGTTATGCAGAAATGCGTACTATCTATGGAGAAAAGAAAATAAATCTACCTAGTGAATTTTTAGAAGACGTAAATGAACTTAAAGAATCTCAAGTAGAATACAGAGAATTATATTATTCAAATGATATAGAAAATAGTTTTAAAAATAAAAGAAAAGCTTGGGATTTTGCTGATGATGACTGGGAAGATGAAGATGTGGTATCATTCTAAGTAATGAAACCAAAAAAATCTTTAGGACAAAATTTTCTAACTAGTAAAAAAGCTGTATTTGAGATAATCAATGCTGGTGAAATCAAAAAAGGAGAGATAATCCTTGAAATAGGTCCTGGAAAAGGCATTTTGACAGAAGATATTTTAAAATCTGGAGCAAAGTTAATAGCAATAGAAAAAGATAGAGAATTAATCTCTTTTCTTGAAAATAAATTCGAAAACGTTATAAAAGAAGGCAATTTAAGAATAATAGAAGGGGATATTTTAAATATAAATATAGAAGAAATCATAAAAAAGAACGAAAGCTACAAAATAATAGCAAATATACCCTATTATATTACAGGTGCGATAATAGAAAAGTTTCTATCAATTGATAAAAAACCTACAAAAATGGTCCTTTTGGTGCAAAAAGAAGTAGCAGAAAGAATAGTAGCGAAAGATAAGAAAGAATCAATACTCTCACTTGCTACAAAATTTTATAGTATTCCAAAAATAATCTATAAAGTGTCTGCTGGATCATTTTTCCCAAAGCCAAAAGTTGATAGTGCTGTATTAAAAATAACTTTATTAGATACAGATAAAGAAAGAAAGTCTTTAGAAAAAACCTATCTAAATATAGTTAAAAAATCTTTTGCTCATAAAAGAAAAATGATGCTTGGTAATTTAAAAAAGGAAATGTTAAATGTAGAATGGGAAAGTATTTTTGAAAAGCTAAATATACAAAATAAAGTCAGAGCAGAAGATTTGTCAGAGCAAGATTTTATAAACATCTCAAAACTAGTAAAATAAAATTAAAATTTTTGCATGATATAATATTTTTAATAATATGCAAGAAAATAATAGCTTTAAAGATAAAATAAGACATTTATTAGAACAGGTTAGTCTTCAAACTTACTTTTATGCAATCTTAGCAATTGGGGCAATAATTTTAATAGTCTCAAATGCCAGACTTACCAATAAGACTTATGTGGTAAACAAAAATTCAAGCACTGAATGTAAAGATCCACATGGAAGAATTATAGAAATAGACCCAAGTAATGGCGAAGCTTGTGTAAATATATTTGGAGCTGCAAAAGACTATGGTATTGATTTGAGCTATATAAATCAAGATAATAGTATCACTGAAAATGCAAATAGCATCAACACTAATACTTTTGATCTTTCTAAAGACATAGTATTGACTAATCTTTACTTAGAACAAAATAATGTTACTGATCCAGTAGAAAAAGGAAAAGTGTTTGCTAAAATTATAACTGATTATAAAAATCAGATAACTAGTGACACTTATACACTGGATAATTTAAATACAAAAAGACCAGAAAATGCTAAATCATACAAAGAATATTATGATGCTTTTACAAAAGTATGTGACGATTACAATAATAAGATCAAATCCTCTGAAAATAATAATCTTGAAGAACTTACAAAAATAAACGATTCTTTTATTCAAGATCTTTTAGCAGTACAAGCTACCTCAGTAGGTGGAAAATATCAAATTGAATTGATAAACTTAATAGCAAATCAAAATAAATATCTAAGTTCTTTAAAAAATATCGATACTGACCCTAATAAGTTTTTAGTATTAGGAGGGGAAGGTTATACAGATACTTTTAGTAAAAAAATAGAAGCTGTAAATTCAAATATTAAAAAATACTTTAGTAGTGTAGGAATAAAACAATAATTATCAATTATATGAAAAACAAAAACATCTTTAAAAAAGAAATAGCTGCAACTTTAATTGTCTTGTTTATTTGCTCAATGTCTTTAAATAAAGCTTCTGCTATTGGTCCTGTGATAGACGCCACAAATTTAAAAGTAAATATATCTCAAGTCGTAAATCAAATGAAAGAAGGACTAAAAACTGCTCAACAAGTTAAAAATACTTATGATACTGTCAAAAATACTTCTCAGGCACTTAAAAATTTTGATTTAACTCAAGCAGCCGCAGGCGCTTCTGGATTAGCTATAAGTCAAATAGGTGATATAGTCACAAAAAATTTAGGGACAACAAAAGATGCTTCTACAAATATTTTTACAAATGGTCAACAAATAATCACAGACTTAAATGGATACCTAAGTAAATCTTCTACAAATGCTATAAAGAAAACACTAGATGATCTTAAAGATACAGATAGCAATCCTTATCAATCTACAGCTCTTTCTGATATTGTAAAAAGTATAAGAAGTGAAGCACAAGGGACTGTAAATAAATTAAAAGTTGTAGAACTTGCAGATATTGCTAAAAAGGAAATATGTAATGATAGCAAATTAAAAGATGTTATAAAAAATGGAGAACCTAAAGGATGGATTAAGCCAAAAGCAGCTCTAAAAAATGTAGATATTGATGAGCTTTGCGATTCCAGTCTTACAGAAAAAAACTCATCTTCAAATCAAAATGATCAGTATGAT
The DNA here is from genome assembly GCA_018061825.1 of Minisyncoccota bacterium. Taxonomy (GTDB): domain Bacteria; phylum Patescibacteriota; class Minisyncoccia; order Phycocordibacterales; family UBA5272; genus UBA5272. The sequence continues at coordinate 85,919 of JAGOTK010000001.1, read as the reverse complement.
ATATCTTCTTGGAATATACCTATAAATGAAAATTCTTCTAGTGCTGATATAGAAAATCTAAAAAACTTTCTAATGGCAAATGGTTATACTGTAAATGCGATAAGTTCTACATTTAACGAATCTGTATCTCTTGCTATAAAAAACTTTCAAAAAGATCAAGGTCTAGATGCTACAGGAGAGATAGATGATCTGACACAGACTGCAATGCTTTCATTTCAAAAAAAGAAAGAACCTATATCTGGAAAATCATCACAAGCTGCTTTTATTTCTATAGCAAATGCAGGATATGGTGGCCCTTTGACTAGAGCAGCTTTAGTAGATCCTACAAATTCACCTTCTGGAATACAAGCAGCTATGCAATCTGAAATAAATAAAAAAATTACAGATTCTCAATCTTCAGCTGTAAGTAAATTCAATGCCAATGGGGGAATTATAGGAAATGAAAAATGTTTAGACAAAGAGGGAAAAGAAAAAAAACTTGACCCTACAGATCCATCTTCTGCTTTTTGTGACAATATAGTCACAGACACTTTAAACAGTGCAGCTAAAATAAAAGCAGATATTGAAGCTGCGAGACAATCTCCTTATTTGAGTATTTTGACAAGTGCTCAAAATACAGAAAAGGATAAAAAAGAATGTACTGGAGACAAGACTGTATGTAATATAGTCGGAAAAGTTGAAAAAGTTGGAAAATATGCAGCTATTTTAAATGGAATACTAGGCTTAGGAGATGTGACAAATACAAGCAATGCTCAATATATTCAACTTTCTAGCTCAATAGATTCTTTAATGAGCTTTGATAAAAAATCTGAAGACATAGCAGATCAAGCAACAAAATCAAAATTAGATTACAATTCAAATACAGGAAATTCCGCAAAAATAAATGACGCGATATTAAGATACGACACGCTTAATGGTTTAAATGTTCAAAAATTAAATGATATGGTCTATACTTATTTCTTAATTACAAAAAATAGAAGTGCCGCTAATCTTAAATTAGCCACCATGAGTATGACCTCCAATATTAACTTACATATCGGAATACTTGGATCTGCTAATAAAATTATGAAAAATGCTGCTGATTTATTTACTAGAAAGAAAGCTCTTTCAAAAATAAACATAGCCTCACAAGAGCTACAGAAAAAAATCCAAGCATTAGTAAAAAGTATGATTAAAAATAATGCTAAAAAGAAGCAACTTGTATCATTGGTTGCTCAATTAAAAGACGCTAAGACAGCAGATATCCCAGATACTTTTACTGCCAGCTTACTTAAAGATACTATCACTGATCAAGATCTTCTTGACGTTGAATTAGATTACAACTATATAAACGAATATAGAGACGACGCTGAAATGGATCAAGACAGCCTTTTATATATGATACCGACAAATGAGCAAATTAAAAATATAGAAACAAAAGATAATTTACTTTCACTTAGGATTAAAACCTATAAATTAGGAAAAAATTTAAATCTGTCCTCCTTGGGAGATTACACTCCTAATGTTCCAAAAAAATTCACATACCTTGTAAGCCCTAATGACAGTGGTACATATTCTGAATCTGCTTTATGTAACAAAATTGGCAACAGTATTTGTGGTAATTTGTCAGACCCAGAAACTATAGAAATAAGCTCAACTGATCTAGAAATTGAAAACATATGTAAAGACATACCAAAAGCTGTGAATGATTTTTGCGCTTCAGGAAGTTCTACTTCTACTTCAGTGTGTGCAGATAGAGAGAAGCTCACCAATGATACTATAAACATGTGTGAAAATTATAGATAAGACTCTTTAGTCTATTTTTAATAAACATAAAAACCAGCAAAAAGCTGGTTTTTATGTTTATTAATTTCAGATAAATTCTTATTATAAAAAGGTTTATAATTTATACATCTTAATACAATATCTTATTTTCCATGCTAAAATTAGAGAATGAAATGGAATCTAAATAAAAAAAGTAAGAACCTAATAGCTATTTTTCTTTTCTTAATACTTTTTAGTAATTCAAATATAAAAAAGACAGAAGCTGTTATCTACATAAACCCTGGCAAAATTAGCTCTTTTTTGGAAACCAATGAATGTACTACTTTATTTTCAGAAATTTCTTTATCAACTGAATGTGAAATTCGTGTTAATAGTGTAATTCAAGAATACACCTTACACAAAAATGTGGGTGATAATAGAAAATTAACCAGTAATGAAATAATACTAGCAGAGAAAGGTATTCAGGAATACTTATTGAAATTGAAAGAAGACTTGACAGAAGAGTACAACTCAATTACTATTGATAAAAAAAATACAATAGAGAATAGTGTAGCCATATCTGATCAGACAGCAGAAGACAAAAAAGCTATAGCTCTGATCAAGACGATTATTGATAACGCATCTAGCATATTAGACGAAAAGCTATTACCAGTATATGACAAAATGAGCTCTGATACAGAAATCTTTTTTCAAAATGCCATAATATACTCGATAGATCTGCTGAAGAGAGACCAAATCTCTAATGTTGTCAGAATTTGGAGGAGAGTTTATCTTTATAAAGAACTAGATAGATTTTTGACAGGCTCTACGACTATAGATATAACAAAAGTTAACCCAAAAATACTATTAGTAGCAAAAACACAAAAAATGCTAGCTTATGATGGAGGATTTTTTAATTTTTCTTACTCTGAAAATGAATTAAAATCTGGTGAAATAAATCCTAGAAATGCTTATGCTGCTGCTGTAATAAATGGTATTACTTTTTCTATAGGACAAGCAGCTTCTTCGACTAATCCGCAGACTACCATATCAGACCCTAAAGATATGGACATAAATAAAGCTGAACCTATTCCTTGTAAGAAGGATATAGGTCTTTGGGGAATAGTCACCAACACATCAAATTCTAAATGTAGTATAGTTGCTTTTCTTATAAATAATATATTATTAGGCATAAATGCACTTACTGTAATATTTGTTAACTTGGCAGGATCTCTATTTGACTGGATTTATAATGAAGGGATTATAAATTTTAAAGATTTAGTCAATAGTTCTGGAGCATACATTATATATAAGACCGTAATACTTTCTTTACTCGTATCTGTGATGACTTTTATAGTTTTTTATTTAATAATAAGAAGACTGATAGATGATGATGGAGAAAACATGAATAAGCTTTTGCCTAAAATAATAATAACTGCTTTATTTGTGTATTTTTCTTTTACAGTGACAGGTTGGATAATAGATCAATCAAATATAATCACGATCTATTTATATAGAAGTCTAACCCATAGCGAGATAGCAGTTCAGCCAATATCTACAGTATTTAAAAATATATTAAGTTTAAATAATGGTGGAGCTAATAGTAATTATGTAAATGACAACTATGGCATATCACTAGGAAGTTGGGACGCTATTCCTTATACAGCAGGCCAAGTGCTGGTGAGTGTAGTAGGAGTGTTTGTGTTATTTGAAGGGGCAATACTTATACTTACTAGAGCAATAGTACTTTTACTATGTATGATTTTTTCTCCTATCATGCTAATACCTGAAGGACTCACAGAATTTACAGATAAATACAGAAAAGTAATTATAGATAATTTTACAGGAAATGTGATGCTTGGTCCAATATTTATGTTTTTAGTTGTTTTAGCTGTAAAAATTGGTACAAAAGCTACAGAAATGGTTACGAATGGTCCAGTTCTCGATAGTTCTGCTCCAGCAAATACCACAGGATTTATGGCAGGAATATTGTCTTCTGTAATTGTGATAACAGTTCTTCAACTTGCGATAAGTGTGTCAAAGAGCTTGAGTGGAAGTCTTGGTGAAAAAATTGGAGGACAAATATCAAAATATACAGGAGGAGCCGCATTTGGTGGAGGTGCAAAAATTTTAAGAAACACTGTAGGTGCAGGAGCTTTAGCTGCAAAAAATAATGGATGGATGATGGGTAAAAAAGGATCAACTCAACATAGACTTATGACTGGATTATATAATGGAGCATCAAAAGCAACTTTTGACACTAGAAATATTAAAGGATTTCAAAATGCTGCAAATTTTTCAGGATCCAACGCCTCATCTTTTGGACAAGGAACACAGAAAAGTGCTGAAAAGAGATATCAAAAAAAGCTATTTAATGCAAGTAAATACCACAACTCTTTAGATAGTGGAGGTAAAGAAAGAAATATTAAAAGATTAAATGGAGCTTTTGGTGGTGTAGATGGAAAACAAATAGCTAAAAGTATTGGTGAAGAAAATTGGAAGCCTTCTATAAAAGAAAGACTCAACAATGACTCTGCTTATAATGAAGAATTTGACAAAGCGCACAATGAGACAGATGAGACCAAAAGAGAAAAAAGTATCACAGCTGTGATAGATAAGCACTTTAAAGAAAACGGGGAGGGTTCAGAGCATTTTTCTAAAGAAATAAATAAACCAGAAAATAATAAAATTAAAAATGAATTTAAAAATGCTATAAGTGAAAAAGATCCAGTAAAAAGAAAAATAACTCTAACAAAAATCATATCTGACCTTGATAAAAAATCAAACAAAGAAGACTCTGAAGAATCTTCGACAGCCTCTTTGACAGAATCATTACAAAAAATAGAACAAAAATCTGAGCCAAAATCAAATGTAAAAAATCAAGAAAATATAAACTCATTGAGAGACAGGCTACAAGCAAAATATAGTAAACAAGATGTGTCTAACTATAAAGCAAAAAGAGAAACTCTGTATCAAGATAAATCTTTAAGTGAAGTAAAATTAAGACAAGAAGCAGAAAACGAAATAAAAAAAGCAGAAAATAGTGGATTTATACCTTCTGCTCAAGATTTAAATACTCAAAATTCATTAAAGACCAGACTGCAAGAAAAATATGGAGGTGTAGAAAAAATGGTAAATGGAAAGATAGAAAAAGAATTTAGTCAAGAGCAACTTGATCGCAAAATACAAGAACATAAAGACATGAAAGAAAATCAGTATCAAGATAAGGTTTTGAATGAAGCGTTGCCAAAAAAAGATAATAATGACCCTACAGATGATAAACCTTTTAACTCTCCTTTAGGAGAGGGAGATAATGATAAAAGCTCTGTATCAGTAGATCAAACTGGAAAATTAAAACAAATGTATACCTCTGAAGAACTATCAGTGTTAAATAAAAATAGAAATAATAGAGAAGAGGCAGATAATAAAGCGGCATAAAATTAAAAATAATCAGAAACTTGATATATAATATATGTATCAAGTTTTTAATTTTATGCCTCAAGACAATATACAAAAAAATACAAAAGAAGATGTCTTAAATAAAGACACTGACACCTCATCTACTGAGACTGATAAATTTGATGAAGCTTTTACTAATTCATCTCCTGTTATTCAAGATTATATCTTAAGTAATAAATTTGAAGAGAACATAAAGCTAATATCTCAAATAGTAAAGATGGATAATGAAAAGACAAATACAATAATAGAAAATGTGGCTGTATCAATACTTGTAAATCTATTACCGCTAGAAAGAGCTGATATTGTATTGAGTGAGAGCTTTAAAATGGCTGACATAGCTGTAGAAAAAGAGTCTATTGAAAATATATTGAAAAATATAAATACTTATATACTTTCAAATATACAAAAAAAAATAAGCCAAGAGAGAATCGAAAATCATAAAAGTGAAATAAAACATTTAACTTTAAAAGAAAAGAATTTTGAAAAAGAAAAAGAAGAGTTGAGAAAAATACTTTTAGAAAGGACAGGTGTTTTGACAGGCACAGGAGAAACTTTGATACAATATAAAAATAGAGATGAGATAAGTCAGGAAAAATTAGAAAAGGAAGAAAAAGCGAAAGAGGTAAAGTCTTTAAAAGATACTATCGTAAATAGAGAATCTCTCCTTGCAAAAGTTAACATAAAAAATCTTGATGATGCAGACAAAATAAAAGAAAGAATGCTACAAATAAAAATGGAAGAAGACTCTAGACTTGCAAAGCTTCAAGAAGAAGAAAAAGCTAAAGAAGCGTTGAGACAAAAAAGGAAAGAGCTTGAAGAAAAAAGAAAAATAGAGCTTGAATCTTTTAATAAAGAAAATGAAATAGCTTCGATTGAAATAAAAGCTAAAGAAGAAGAAAGTGAAGATCTTAGTAAATTGTTGGCCCATGAGCTAATGGAAAAAATAGGAAATAAAGCAAATGAAGATGTAGATTTAAATGTATTAAGAGAAAAAAGAGCTCAAGAAGAAAAAAACATGCAAAAAAATTCATCTTCAGCTTATTCAAGAGAAATGTCAACAAATAAAGATATTACTGATGCCACACTTGAAACTTTCGACCCTTATAGAGAGGATCTTTGAAATTAATTCTTTTTATCATGTTAAAATATATTTAACACGATTATGCAATTTAGAGTCCCTCAATTCTTAGATATAGAAGATAAAGTATTTGGGCCTTTTACTTTTAAGCAATTTGGATACATACTTGGGGCCGGAGGATTTGCTTATATTTTCTGGAAGCTTATACCTAGCATGTTGATAGCCTTTCCTTTAATACTATTATTTTCTGGTACATTTATAGCTTTAGCTTTTGTAAAAATAAATGATAGACCTTTTGCTGATGTACTTGAATCTGCTTACAAATTTATAATAGGCGACAAGACTATGATTTGGCATAAAAGTGAATTTAAAAAAGAAGATTTTGAAACAAAAAAAATAAGAATAGCAGAAGAAAATAAAGTAAATTTAAATAAAAATATACAATTAAAAGTAATTTCTCCTGAAAAGATTAGAGAGCTTTCTAAAAATCTAGATATTTTTAGTCAAAACAATCAGATCAAAAAAGAAATACCCGTATCAGAAAATAAAAAAGAAACCGTAAATCTCAGAGAACACTTATTTAAATCATAATTAAAAAATTTAATTCTAAATTAAATAAAATGTTATACTATAAAAATGATAAAGAATGCTAGTCAAAATTTTGTACCAATAAAAGAAGTCAAAGAAGGTATTTTGATATTAAATAATGGGAATATGAGAGTTTTACTTTCAACAACTTCATTGAATCTATCTCTCAAGAGTGAAGATGAACAGATTGGTATCATAACTGGCTTTCAGACTTTTTTAAATTCTTTAGATTTTAGTATTGAGATATTTTTACAATCAAAAAAGTTGGATATTAGAAGTTATTTATCACTTTTAAGAGAAAGGCAAAATGAAGTGGAAGAAGACCTCTTAAAAATACAAATAAAAGAGTATATAGACTTTATACAAAAGTTTACAGAAGAGCAAAGTATCATGACAAAAATTTTCTATGTCGTTATACCTTATGATGTGATAAATGTAGTATCAAATACTAAAAGAATGTCTCAAGAAGACTTTGTAAAAAATAGAAATCAAATTATGCAAAGAGTAAGTATCGTATCTTCAGGATTATCATCTTTAGGATTATCTGTAAAAATGGCCGAAACCGAGGAGCTTGTAAATTTATTTTATAAATTATTTAATCCTAATGAGCTTGATACGCCAAAAGGCAACAACTAAATTAAAAATATGGGATTATTAGATATTTTTGGAACAACAAATAAAGAAAATAATAACACTCTTACAAGTGATCAGATTTATGATAAAGCTAGTCAAGAATTAAAAGACTTAATTGCTCCAGCAGGCTTAAAAATAGAATCTCAAAGTATAAATTTATCAGGAAAAACTGTTAAAAGCTTTTTTGTTATTTCCTATCCTAGATATTTAGACGATTCTTGGCTTGCACCTCTTATAAATCTAGATAAAATTTTTAATGTATCTTTACATATAACTCCTTTAGCTACTACAGAAATGATGAAGAAATTTCAAAAAAAAGTAGCAGAAGTCGAAAGTCAGATTTTTACAAAGCAAGAAAAAGGAGAGGTTCGTGATCCAAAACTTGAGACAGCTCTTACAGATCTTGAAGATTTAAGAGATTCTTTACAGCAGGCAAGTGAGAAAATGTTTGAAGTAGGACTTTATATATCAATATACGGAGATGATCCAGAAGAAATAAGAAAAACAGAGACTGAGATAAAAAACATTTTAGAAAGTAAACTTATTTATTTGAGACCTGCATTATTTCAAGAAGCTGAAGCATTGAAAACAGTATTTCCTTTTGGAACAGATGAGTTAAAAATTACAAATCAAATAAACACTTCTCCATTATCTTCATTCTTTCCATTTTTGTCTTTTGATCTTTCTAGTGATAGGGGAATTTTGTATGGTCTAAATAGACACAACGGGTCTCTTGTCCTTTTTGACAGATTCTCTCTCGAGAATTATAACAGTATGGTTTTTGCCACTTCAGGATCAGGTAAATCTTATTATACAAAATTAGAAATATTAAGAACTTTGATGTTTGATACCAATGTGATTATCATAGATCCAGAAAAAGAATATGAGTATTTAGCTGAATCTGTAGGTGGTAGATATTTTGATATATCATTAAATTCAAATCATCATATAAATCCTTTTGACTTACCATCCATAAATGATACTGAGTCTGTTGGTGAAGTTTTGAGAAGCAATATTATAAGTCTAGTAGGTCTTTTGAGAGTGATGCTTGGTGGACTCTCTCCTGAAGAAGACGCTATCATAGATAGAGCTTTGACAGAGACTTATGCAATAAAAGATATCACAGAAGAAACTGAGACTTTAGAAGGGCTTGATTTTCCATTATTATCAGATTTTGCTGATGTACTTTCTGGAATAGAAGGGTCTCAAAGTCTACAACAAAGATTATCAAAATATATTGACGGTGTATGGTCTGGCTTTATTGGTAAACCGTCAAACGTAGACATAAATAAAAAATTAATCTGTTTTTCTATTCGTGACATGGAGGATGAATTAAAACCTGTGGCAATGTATATTATCACTCATTTTATTTGGAATGAAGTTAGAAAAGAATTAAAAAAGAGGCTCTTAATTATAGACGAGGCTTGGATAATGATGAAAAATGAAGATACTGCATCCTTTTTATTTGGACTTGCAAAAAGAGGTAGAAAATACTTTTTAGGTTTAGCTACTATTTCTCAAGACGTTGGAGACTTTTTAAGATCTCCATATGGACTTCCAATTATTACAAACTCTAGTATGCAGCTTTTATTAAAACAATCTCCTTCAAGTATAGACTTGGTACAAAAGACATTTAATCTCACAGATGAAGAAAAATATTTACTATTAGAATCTGGTGTAGGAGAAGGTATATTTTTTGCAGGACAAAAACATGTCGCAATAAAAGTCATTTCTTCTTATGTTGAAGATCAGATAGTGACTACAAATCCAGCACAGTTGCTCGAAGCAAAAAAGAAAAAACAAGAAGCGAATAAATAAAAATCTTAACTATGAAAAAAAATAATATTATTAAAATAATAATACTTACTATAATATTTTCTATCACTATTTCTAGAATATCTTTTTCACAAAATAGTTCTTATGACTTAAATGTAAATATAGAGTGGCAATCTATAGACAGCTATACTCCAAATTTTTATGAGGGAAGAGCTTTAGCTGGAGAAGAATCTTATATCAAAGCCATAGCTATAATCGATACTAATTATGTAAATAAAATAAACACTAATGCTTTATATTATGCTTGGAAATACAATGATTATTATTTATATAATTATTCAGGAATTGGATCAAAAACTATTTATTTTACTTTAGATAAGTTATTACCTGTAAATACATTAATTCTAGAAATTTATACTGACGAAACAAAAAACACATTGTTAGGTAAAAAAAGTATTGAAATAAGACCTTTTTCTGGGTTTCCTATTCTTTATAAAAAGAATTCTAACAGTATATTGACCTATTCAAATGCTTTAAATAAAAAATATGAGGATTTGAAAGTAAATGAAGATGGTTCTTTTACTATTATAGCTGAGCCTTATTTTTTCTCAGCAAAAAATACTCTTGATCCTTCTTTAAATTATTCTTGGACAGAAGACAATGTCTTCTCAGGAGAAAATAATAGTAATATATTCAAATATTTTACTGGGGCTGTAAATAAATTAAATTTAAAAATAAAAAATAATCAAAAAATATTGCAAGAAGGTGAGACTTTTGTAAACTTTTCAATAAATAAGTAGCTGAGATATTTGTGATAAAATTAGATTATGAATAAAAAAATATTTATACTCTTTTTCTATATTGCATTAAGCTTAAATTTTGTTTTTGCTCAAAATTCTAATACAGATATTTATAGAAACATATCAGGAGGATTAGATAATGCTACTGTCACAGAAATATCAAACACAGAAAGTGGAGGTTTATCAGATATAGCGGGATATGTAGGTACAATGGCAGCAGCAGCCATAATAACTTTAGTCATATTTAAATTAATAGAAGGCGCTGTATTAAAAGGCACTTTTGATAATATTTACGATCAACAAAAAGGAAATAAAATCATAAAAAATGCTATCACTTCTTTTTTAATTTTTATCTTTGTAAATCTTTTATTTACATATATAAATCCAGATTATGGATCTTGGATTTTTAATACTAAAGCAGAGTTGGTAGCTTCAAAAGATAATAACGATAATGCTGTGAGCTCTGTATGTGTTGCAAATTTAGCCTATAATGCAAAATCATTTGAAGATCAAATAAAACAAGACGAAGAGGATGACAAATTTGCAGATAAAGCCTATATGGACTCTAAAGGTTATCCAACTATAGGATGGGGATTTAATCTAGACGCTTCAAATGAGCCAAAAAAATATCTATCACAAATTGGAATAAAAGATACACAGTTAACAAATCTCACAAGTTGTAAAAGGGGTGCGGAAGGAAGTAAAGATCTTATAGGAAACTGTGGAGGTGAGACAATAACAAAAAAGCAAGCAGACGATCTTTTAACAATAGAATTAAAAGCACATTTACCAGCAGTACATGCTTTTGCTGGTGGAGAAGCTGCTTTTAATAAACTTCCAATAAAATATCAAAATGTTATAAAAAACATAGCTTACGCTGGAGATGGTACTTTAAATAAGTTTACTAAACTTAAAACTGTTTTACCAACTCTAGATAAAGACAAAATAGCTTATGAAGTCCAAGACTCAGAATGGTGCAAGCAAACTAAAAGTAGATGTGGTCGTGTGATAGGAATGATATACGAAGGACAATGTCCAGCTTCTATAAAATCTATAAATACTACTTCATTAGCGGCTCAAACAGGGTCAAACACAAGTGTTTGTAAAAAGCTTGCTTCTGTAGATCCTGCTAAAATGGTCAATATAAAAACTTATCTTAAAGGTTCTGTGACATGCTCTGAAAATGGAGGAAATCCAGACAAATGTATGGTAAATGTTGATATTGCTGATAAATTAAAAAAATTAGATGATTTATATAGTGCAAAATTTAATGTTCATCTAGATGTGATTTCAGCATATCGGTCAGATGAGTATCAAGGTAAAATATGTGACAACGGTTATACAAAAGAGGGAAATAAATGTTTTACAGCCTGTAAAAATGGAGGAGCTACAGGAAGTAATCATTCACTAGGCAATGCTGTAGATCTTAATACAGGACTAAATGTTGGTTGCAAAAAAGGAGCGTCTAGTTGTGACGATGATAAATGGAAAACTATAATGCAAGAAGGTCTAAAAATAGGTCTTACTAATAAATATAAAGAAAAAGAATTTGGGCATTTATCAGATACTGGACAATAAACAATATTTTATGGAAGAAAATCAATCATTTTTACAAAAAAATAAAAAGGAAGTAATTATAATAAGTATTGTTGTAATTTTTTTAATAGTTGTTGGAATCTTATTTTTTTTAAATAATAAAAAACAAACAACAAATACTCCTGGAAAAATAGTAGCAAAAGGGGAAGGTACTAGTCTATACTCAAGAGGAAATAATAGTGACAATAGTGATGATGAGAATCAAAATCAAACAAATGATAATTATGATGGCAATTATTATAGTGAAGGCTTAATAAATGTATGGGATAGACCTGTAGCAGGCTATGGCTTTTATTATAAAAATAATAATCCTGTCTTAATATTCGTAGATAGTGATACAGGATTTTTGTATCAGAAAAATTTAAACGAACCTACTTCTACTCCTATACAAATAACAAATTCGTCCTTTCCAAATATTAGAAAAGCTTATTTTTTAGATATATATGGAGAAAAAAAAGTAATTTTACAATATTCAGCCAACAATACTATAAAATCTTTGATAGCAAGTATTCCAGACTATTTTTCACTACCAAATGAATTAAAAAACATAAAAACTTTAGATAATAATATTACAAATATTTCTATTTCTTTAGACTCTACTAAAGCTTTATATATAGTAACTAAAAATAAAACAACAGGAAATAAAAAGGACTTATTTAGTGACTGGTATTTGATTGATGGTACTAGTAACACTAAAATATATTCTTCTGAAATCTCAACATGGAAATCACAGATTACAGATTCTGGAAAAATCTATGTTTACAACAATGACACCTCTTTAGAAAAGAGTCCTTTGTATAAATTTAACACTGACACAGAATCATTAAAGCAAATCTATTATGGTCATATAGGATCATCTTATTTAGTCAATAATAGTTCTATAATGACTTCAATTTTGACTAACAATGGACTAAGATTATATAAAAATGAGAATTTCGGTGGGAATTATTTTGAAGATAGTAGTCTTTCTGAATTAAATTTTAATTCTTTATCTAACAAATGTTTTCTTTCTAATGTTATATTTTGTGGTGCTCCAAAAGAGATAAAAAATTATGATATAAGATTACCTGATGCTTGGTATCAAGGTTTAACATCTTGGCAAGACGATATTTTTATAGTTAATAAAGATTATCCTAAAGGTCAGCTATTTTTTGATTTAAATATAGATGGTGGAGTTGATAATAAATTTGATATAAAAGATTTAAAGGTAAATAAAAATGAAGATCATTTATTGTTTATAAACAAAAATGACGGTTCTCTTTGGTCTATAAATATAGGAAATATATTAGAATCGGGGGATTAGGTAATATTTATTAACTAATATTTTTATTGTGATTCTTAACAAATTTTTCTATATTTAATTTTCTTTTTATATAAATATCCTGAATAATATTTAAAATATTAGTTGTTATCCAATAAACTCCGATGACAGCAGGCAATACTGCAGCTGATATTCCTGATACTATTGGTAAAAAATAAGTCATTTGCATTTGCATGTTTTTTGCAAATACCGTCTTAAAGTCTGACTCCGTACCTTTACTTGGTTTAATATTTTTAAATGCATCTGCCTGTCTTTTAGAAAAGATATACATAGAGATTCCAGTCAAAAGACCTAGAAACCAATAAGGCTTTGTAAGGTCAATAAAACCAAATGCTAAATGTTTTAAACTTTCAGGAAAATGTATAAATGAATAAATTAAATTTTCTTTATATTTTACACCATCTCTAAAAACAAAATAGAGTGCAAAAAATAAAGGTATTTGAATAATTAAAGTTAAGATACTTGAAAATGGATTTATTTTTTTTTCTTTATAAATCTTCATTGTTTCTTCTGCTATTTTTTTATTATCACCTTTATTTTTTGCTTTTATCTCTTCCAAATCTATCTGTGCTTCCTTCATTAAATAGGTACTTCTTTGTGAGGTTAAATTTAATGGTAAAAGGATTAGTTTTACAGTAAAAGTTGTCAGTATTATAGCTATTCCGATATCATGATTTGGAATAGTATTAATAAAAAACAAAACAATATTGTATATAGGTTTTAAAAAAAATGTGTCAAACATAAATTTATATATTTTTATTTAATAACATTATTACATCTTTCTCTAAAATATCATATTCTTGTTTTAAAGAATCTTTTTTTGGATAAAATATTATCTTAATATCTTGAATCTTTTTCTGATCTTTATTTTTTAAATAATTCTCAGATATGGTGTAAAATATTCTTCTTACTTTATTTCTATTTATAGCTGTTTTAAAAGTCTTAATAGAAGCTATAACAGAGAATCTGATCTTGTCATGCTTTAAATTTTCTTTTTCTTCTTGATTAAAGAAGAATTTAATATCAAAATTAAATGTTCTTTCAACCTTAATCAAAGACTTTTTTGTTTCATTTTTTGAAAAAATATTTTTTATTTCAAAAGTCTTTAATTTTAGGTTTCTTTTTAACATTTAATTACTTAGCTGGTCTTTTAACTAGTGATTTCTTTTCTTCTGATACAGACAATCTTGTTCTACCTTTAGCTCTTCTATTTCTGATAATACTTCTACCACTAGCTGTACTCATTCTTGCTAGAAATCCGTGTGTAGTATATCTCTTTTTGTTTTTTGGTTTATAAGTTACTCCTCCTGATGCCATAAATTTATTTATTGATTAATTTTATATAATATATAACAAAATTAATTAAAAAACAAGAGCTTTTATTTTTATAATTTGTGTATTTTTTTATTCTTTTGTATAATGTTAAACAATATTGTTTTTAAATTAACTCTATTTTGAAATCTTATGGACTATAAACAAATTTGGGATATGACCTTATCGAGAATAGAATTAGAATTATCTAGAGTTAATTTTAACACTTGGTTTAGAAACACTCAGATTATCAACTATAAAGACGGCATTATTATTGTCGGTGTGCCAAATGAGTTTGTCAAAGAATGGCTTTTACAAAAACATCACAAATTTGTACTCAGAGTATTAAGAGAAATACATGAAGATGTGAGAGGGGTTGAATTTCATACAGTAAAACTAGAAACATTACAAAAAAAGGCTGCTCAGACTAAAAATAAGATAATAGAGCCTACAAATTCTCTACCTTTACAAGATTTATATGTAAACAAAGATGATGGGTTAAATCAAAAATATACTTTTAATAACTTTGTTGTTGGTACTTTTAATGAATTAGCACACGCAGCTTCTCAAGCTATTATTAAAAGTCCTGGAATTGTCTATAATCCTTTATTTATATATGGAAATACAGGGTTGGGTAAGACTCATTTAATACAAGCGGTAGGAAATACTATTAAAAATTCACATCCAGACAAAAAGGTTTTTTATACTTCTCTAGAGAAATATTATATAGAATTTGTCTCTGCCACGCATAATCAAAAACTTAACAATTTTAAAGAAAAGTATAAGAAATATGATGTTTTTATAATGGATGATATACAGTTTATCAATGGAAAAGAAAAAACACAGGATGAACTATTTCATTTATTTAACAGCTTACAAAATGATAATAAACAAATAGTATTTTCTTCTGATAAACATCCAAATTTTATAGTTGGACTTGAAGATAGATTAAGGTCTAGATTTAATCAAGGTATGATAGTAGATGTCGCTAGTCCAGACTATGAATCTAGGATCAATATTCTTCAAACTAAAATAAAAAATCAAGAAAAGGTGGAAAGTGGAGTAATAGAGTATGTGGCTGAAAATATAAGTGGAAATATAAGAGAATTAGAAGGGATTATTAATTTCATACAAGCACAAATAGAGCTTTTTGATCAAAAAGTCACTTTACTTAGTATTAAAAATCTTATAAAAAACAATACTAGAAACAAAAAATCTGTATCTATATCAGAAGTAGTGAAAACAGTCTGTGAATATTATAATATTCAACCATCTTTTGTTTATAATAAGACAAGAAGAAAAGATATTGTTAAACCTAGACAAATAATAATGTATATTTTAAGAGAGTATTTTGATGTTTCTTATCCCACAATAGGTGAAAAGCTTGGTGGAAAAGATCACACTACCGTAATTCACTCTTATGAAAAAATAAAAAAAGAAAGAAAAGATGACCCTTATTTAAATAAAGAAATAGAAGATATATACAATACTTTGAAATAATTGTTTGTATCCAGTTAATATCTTGTTGATAAGTACTTGATTATCAGTACAAAACTTTATCTTAACTGTTAATTACTTTTTAGAATACTCATTATAGTGAAATAAATCTAAAATACAGTCAAACGCTATTCATTTATTAATCGTCTTTATAAGATATACTAAAAAATAAATCTCAAATAAAACCCTTTATTTATAAGATAAAATACTTATTAACATTATTAACATAGCTATATTATTTATAAATATTTTTTAAAATAGTATTTAAAGACATTCTTTTCAAATTCTAATAGTTGTAAAAACAGCTTATATCATATATAATTTAATATATTTATGAAATTTGAAATTAACTCTATTAAGTTTGTTAAGATTATTAATCAAGTAGGAAAAGCTAGAAATAAAAATAATCTAAACCCTCTTCTCAGTAATATTCATATTAAAATAGAAGACAACAGTCTCACAGTAAGAGCTACAAATCTGGAAATGACCTGTGAAAAGTCTATAAGTGTTAAAAGTCTTACAAATGGAGAATGTCTTATAAATGGAGATGTTTTAGTCAAAATTTCTAACCATTTTACAAATATAGACACGAATATTACTTGTGAGATTGATAATGATATTTTTTATATATCTTATTTAAAAGTTAAATTACAGCTAAAAACATATCCTTTTGAAAATTTTCCATCATTTCCTAATCTGGGAGATAAGATATCAAATATAGACACTAAAATGTTGATAGATTTAATAAAATCTGTATATTTTTGTGCAGCTTCTACTGAAATTAAACCAGAAATATCTTCTATTTATATTTATACTAACGCTAACAGTCTTTATTCAGTAGCTACAGATTCTTTTAGATTAGCTGAGAAGAAAATAATATTAGAATCAGAAATAGGAGATATAAATATTTTAATATCTCAAAAAAACATAAGTGAACTAATGTCTATTTTAGAGTCTTCTTTAGAAGATGGAGACAATATGATAGAAATTTATAATAATGAAAACATACTAACATTACAAAATTCTAACATGTCTTTATCTGTAAGATCTATAAATGGTAATTTTCCTGACTATAAACAACTTTTTCCAAAAAAATGGGACACAAAAGTAATTGTAAATAAAAATGAGTTGAAAAATATACTTAATTTATCTACTGTTTTTATAAATAATTATTCTTATATAGATTTAGAAATAGATTCTAAAGAAAATATTATAAAAACAAAGACTAAAAATGATAAAATTGGTTCTTTAGAAAAAGAAACAAAACTTTCCTTTTTAGAAGGAGAAGAAATATTATCTAGTTATAATAGTAATTATTTTCTAGATGGCATATCTCATATAAATGGAGAAACTATAGAGCTTTTATTTACACAAAATAATAAACCTATGTTTATAAGAGATTCAAATAATGAAAGTTTTACTTATTTATTAATGCCTCTTAATAAATAAAAATTATGATAAATAATATTCAAAATTTATTTATTAAATATAAAAACAATAAAAATTATAAAAAAGAAGCAATAAATACACTGCTTCTTTTTTTAGAAAAAGAGTTAGATATTAAAATTAATAAAGAAAATTTTAAAATAGACTTTAAGAAAAAGACTATATATTTAAATAAAAATAGTTCTAGTATAAAATTCTTAATAAATTCTAAATTAACAGAAGAAAATGTCTCTTTTTTAGAAAAAGAATTAGATTATAAAATTTATTTATAAATCTTAATAAAAAGGACATCTGTTATTTTTTACCCAGGCATCTTCCGGTATTTTCCATAATAAATATTGAGAATCTTTTTTATCTAAAATAGAGTAACTAAACGAATCTATACCGTCAGTATAACAATACAATCCTTTTACAGGAGGCAAGACTTCTAATGGTAGAGTTGTAGATGAATTTTCATATAAATTTACAGGTTTATTAAAATATTCTATAGGTTTATCTTTTAATAAATAGGTCATAAACTCATTCCACATAGGCACAGCTATCAACCCTGAGAGTTGTTTATTGATAGGAGTGTTATCATTGTTTCCTGCCCACACACCAACAGCATAAGACGGAGTGTATCCTATTGTCCAAGTATCTCTATAGTTGTTTGTGGTACCAGTTTTGTCTGCTACAGGCCTATTGTTAAAATAGAGTCCAGAGTTTGGGCCGTATAAAGGTGTTCTTGCTGTATTGTCAGAAAGAATGTCGTTTATTTGATTAGCTACATTTTTAGGTATAGCACTACTACTATTATTACTATAAGATTCTAAAATATTTCCATTTTTATCAAGTACTGATAAAATAAATGAGGATTTGTTATATGTTCCCTCATTTGCAAATACAGCATAAGCATTGGTTATTTCAAGTAATGACACTTCTCCAGATCCTAAGACTAAAGATAGTCCATAATTATTATTAATATCTAAACTAGTTATTCCCATTTTTTGTGCTGTAGTGATAGAGTCTTTAACCCCAGCCAAATATAAAGATTTAACAGCAGGAATATTTAAAGATTGAGCTAAAGAATTTCTTATTGATACTGGGCCTCTAAATTTTCCATCATAATTTTCTGGAGAGTAGCATTTTATTTCTGGATTATTTGTTAAAGGTTCACTTTTTGGCGAACATTTTGTATTAAATTCTGTAGGCACATCAAAGAGTACAGTATTTGGAGTATATCCTTTCATAAAAGCTGTAGCATAAACTATTGGTTTAAAAGATGATCCTGGCTGTCTTAAAGATGTTGCTGTATTAAAATTTCCAGGTATTTCTGTATCAAAATAATCTCTAGATCCTACCATTGTTAATATTTGTCCAGTTTTTACATCTATTGTAATCAAACTACCATTTGTCGCATGATATTTTTTAGCATTTTCTAAAACATGGGTTTTTATAATACTTTCAGCTTTTGATTGTAAATCATAATCAAGTGTTGTTATTATTTTTAACCCACCTGTGTCTACTACATCTTTTCCATATTTATTTTCTAAATAATCTCTAACATAGAAAACAAAATGTAAAGCTTTTCCGGATGCGTTATTTTTTTGCCACACTACCTTTTCAGTTTTTGCTTTACTGTATTCTTCTTGGGTGATCATTTTTTGATCATACATAGCTTTTAGTACTAGATTTTTTCTAATTTCTAAATCGTTTAAGTGATTTCCATAAGGTGAATAATATGAAGGTGCGTTTGGTAAAGATGCTAAATAAACAGATTCTGTAAGTGTTAAATCTTTAGCATGTTTGCCAAAAAAGTATTGTGAAGCAGTCTCTATACCGTAAGTTTCTCCACCATATGAAGCATCATTTAAATAAATAGTTAAAATATCATCTTTAGAAACTTGAGAATCAAATTTTATAGCCATTGCCCACTCTTTTATTTTTCTAATAATATTTTTATCTTGTGTAAGTAAAGCGTTTTTTATTATTTGTTGATCAATGGTAGATCCTCCTTGTACTATAGCTCCAGCTTTTATATTTACAAACAAAGCTCTTAATATAGATGTAGGACGAATACCATAATGATCATAAAAATGCTTGTCCTCAATAGCTATTGTGGCATTTTTTACATAATAAGATATAGAGTCTCCATTGACTTGTTCTCTTTTGATATTGTTATGCACATCATATAAAAGTACTTTTCCTGTACGATCATAAATTCTGCTTGAATTATCTATTTTTCTATTAACAAAATTAGAAAAATCTGGAATAGTTAAGGTAGAGATGTAAATGGTTATAATAGTAGCAAGAACCAAAAAACAAGAAAATATAAATATAAAAACTTTAATTAAAAAGCCTATAAGTCTTTTTTTAGGATGTTTTCTATTGTTTTTGTGATGAATAGTTTTTATTGTGCTATTTTTTTTATCTTTTTCTTTGTTTGATTTTTCCATCATTTCTTTCATACTTTTAATTTTTGTTTATTTTATTGTATTTTAACACGATTAAGTTTATGATATAATCATCAAAAGTAAAATATGGCTATAAAGAGTAAGAAAACAATAGTAGATGAAGAGAAAATAGAGGAAATTTTATCTAAAACAGTAGAAGATGTTATCGACAAAAATACACTTAAAAAAGATCTTGAAAGTGGTATACAGATGAGAATTAAATTTGGTATAGACCCTACTGGTCCAAAGATACATTTAGGTAGAGCTGTCCCTCTTCGTAAATTGAGAGAGTTTCAAAAATTAGGACATCATATTGTGCTAATAATAGGTGATTTTACAGCTCAAATAGGTGATGCTTCTGATAAGGGTGACAAGAGACCAATGCTAACAAGAGCCGAGATAGATGAGAATTTAAAAGATTACAAAAGTCAGATTGGTAAAATTTTAGACCTAACAAAAATAGAATTTGTTTATAATAACGACTGGCTAGCTAAGTTAACATTCGGAGAGCTTGTAAAATTATCTGAATGCTTTACTGTCCAACAAATGTTGGCAAGAAGAAATTTTAAAGAAAGATTTGAGACTCAAAAAGAAATTTCTTTGCGTGAATTTTTATACCCTATAATGCAAGGATATGATTCTGTATTTCTTAAAGCAGATGTTGAAATTGGAGGTTTTGATCAACTGTTTAATCTAAAAGCAGGTAGAATAATGCAAGACTACTATGGTATGAAAAAACAGCACATTATGACTTGTGAGATGCTAGAAGGGACAAATGGTGAAAAGATGAGTACTTCACAAGGTAATGTGATAAATATCGTAGATGAACCAAATGATATGTTTGGAAAGATAATGTCTATGAAAGATAGTCTTATTATTAAATATATGAGACTTTGTACTGACGCCACAAAAGAAGAAATTAAAGATGCTGAAAAATTCTTATCTAATAAAGAAAACAATCCTAGAGACCTAAAAATTGGTATAGCAAAAAATATAGTAGCCATTTATCATGGAGAACAAGATGCTTCAAAAGCAGAAAATAATTTTATTAAAACATTTCAAAAAGGAGGCATATCTGACGATATAGAAAAAATATCAATAAATGATTTATCAGAAGAAGAGACACTTGGAGATTTTTTTGTTTCTAAAAAAATAGTAGCTTCTAAATCTGAATGGAAAAGATTGATAGATACAAAAAGTATCAAAGAGTTGATAGAGAATAATGGATCTTTTGAAGAAAAAAATATTCTAGATTTCAGAGAAAAAGTCTATAAAGGTATATTTAAAATAGGTAAAAAAAGATTTGTCAGACTAGTATTATAATTTCCAAATAGGATTTTCTTCTTCATTATTAAAAACAGCTTCCTCTTCTTCAGTTTGGCTTTCTAGGCTAAAATCTTCCTCTGTGTCATCTTCACTTTCTTCTTCTTCGGTCAAAGCATCGTCTAAAACATCAGGATTAAAATCTTTTTCATTTTCACCTTCACTTACTTCTTCCATATCATCGTCATCTCTTTTATCAAAAGAATCGCTTGAATTATTTTTATTCTTCATATAATTTATTTTAGACTATTATAAATAAATATAAAAAAAATTCAAGTCCTTTTCTATTTTTCTGTGAATAACTTATTTAGTGCTTATTAAATGGGTATATCCTACAGCGATAGCATCGTACTCATCATCCAATTTCTTGGTCTTATCTTTAAATTTAAATATCTGATTAAGCATAAAATTTACTTGATTTTTATCCGCTTTTCCATATCCAGTCAAAGCACTTTTTATTTGAAGTGGGGTATATTCAAAGATTTTTAAATCTAAATCTTTTGCTAAAAATATTAAAGCACCTCTTGTTTCAGCTACACCCATGGCAGTTTTTTGATTATTAGTAAAAAATAATTTTTCTATAGACATTTCTTTTGGCTCATAAATATTAATTATTTTTTTTACTTCTTTTGTTAGTTTAAATATTCTTTCATTCACACCATCTTTTTTATCAGACGTTAGACAAGTTGAAAAACAAATAGTATATTCATTATTTTTTTTTTCTAAAATAGAAACACCAAGTCTGTCATAGCCTGGATCTATGCCTATAATTTTTTTTGTATTATTATTTAACATTTTTATTAAAATGCTCTTTTGCTTTTTCTGTAGCCACTCTTCCTTTTGTTGTCCTTTCTATAAATCCTATTTGAATTAAGTACGGCTCTATCACATCTTCGATAGTATTTTCTTCTTCTCCTATAGATGCCGCGAGAGTGTTTAGTCCTACTGCTTTTCCTTCAAAAGTTTTAATTAAAACCTTTAAAATCATTCTTTCTGCTATACCAAGACCAAGCTCATCCATTTCTAATAATTGTAAAGTTTTATTTACAATGTCTAAATCTATAATAGCTTTATTTATTTGTGCATAATCACGACATCTTTTTAGTAAATAATTTGCTGTACGAGGAGTAAATCTTGATCTTTTTGCAATTTCAAAAGCGCCTTCATTTGTAATTTCTGTATTTAAAATTTTTGCAGAATTTCTTACTATTTCTGCTATTTCTTCTTCAGAATAATATTGAAGTCTATGTACTCCACCAGAAAATCTTGAACGAAGAGGAGATGACAATAGAGATATTCTAGTAGTGGCACCTATCAAAGTAAAATTTGGAAGGTCTAATTGTATTGTCCTAGCACTAGGTCCTTTTCCTATTATGATATCAAGTTTTCCAGATTCCATTGCTGGATACAAAACTTCTTCTATTAATTTATTTAATCTATGTATTTCATCTATAAATAAGATATCTCCATCTCCAAGATTTGTAAGTATCGCAGCAAGATCTCCAACTTTCATTATAGCTGGACCAGAAGTTATTCTTATATTTGTATTTAATTCTTTTGCTACAAGATTAGCAATTGTAGTTTTTCCAAGACCAGGGGGTCCATAAAAAAGAATATGCTCAGGTGTAGAATTTCTTTCTTTTGCAGCTTTAATTAGTATTTCTAAATTATCTTTTATTGTTTTTTGTCCGATATAATCATTCCATAAGCTTGGTCTCAATGCTTGATCTAAATAGCTTTCTTCATTTTTTACAATATTTTCTGTTTCAGTTTGTTTTTCATCTTCTTTCATTAAATTATTTTATCACGATATTCTTTAAAAGATGTATTAAAAGTATAGACTCTCATCACTTGACAAATATGTCAAACCTATGCTAGAATAATAAAGCTTAAAAAAGATAGTCAGTTATTTAAAAAACCATATAGATCTCTAAACAATTGAGACATGGTCTCACACTTTATTCACAGAGGACGATTTAGTTAAATTTATTTTACACTGCATCTATCCTTATGTAAAAGTTTTCTTCACCAAGAGGTTGTTTAGAGGTCTATATGGTTTTTATTTTTTATTCTTCATAAAGATCAACCACACTAGCAACTTCTTCATAACTAGTTTCTCCTTTCAATATTTTAATTATACCATCTTCTCTCATTGTAGGGATTCCTTGCTTTATTGCTATTTCTTTTATTTTTCTTTCATTTAGTATTCCTTGTGCAGAAAGAAGATCAACTATATCATTATCCATTACAATTGCTTCAAATATACCCATTCTGCCTTTATATCCAGCATTACACTTTTCGCACCCTATATCATTTGCTTTAAATATTGTGTAGCTATTTGCTGCTTTTATTTCACCAAGAGCTTCTTCTTTATGATTTGAAATTATTGAACCTATAATATTTGTTATTTGTTTTGTTTGTTTTTCTGTTGTTTCTACTTTTTCTTTACAAAGTGGACATAATTTTCTTACTAATCTTTGAGCTAGAGATAAAGAAAGTGCTGAAGCAAGTATCCCTGGATTTGCACCAAGCTCAAGAAGGCGAGGGATTGTACCTGCTGCATTATTTGTGTGTAGTGTAGAAAATACCAAGTGTCCTGTGAGTGCTGCATTTATAGCAACTTTTGCAGTATCTTGATCACGAATTTCTCCAACCATTATAATATCTGGATCTTGACGCATAGCAGCTCTAAGTCCAGCAAGAAAAGTGTAACCTTTTTCTTCTTCTACTTGGGTTTGAATTATTCCAGCCAAATGATATTCGACAGGATCTTCTATAGTGATTATTTTTATTTCAGGAGTATATAGTTTACTTACAAAAGCATAAAGTGTGGTTGTCTTTCCAGATCCAGTAGGTCCTGTGGTTAAAATTATTCCATTTGGTTTTTCTATTGCTCTTTGGACTATTTCATATAGACTTTTACTCATTCCTAGAGATTCTATATTTGCCATTATATTTCTAGGATCAAGAAGTCTCATAACAAAGCTTTCGCCATAATTTCCAGGTACCACAGATACACGAACTTCTATTTCTATTCCATTGTCTACAATAGAGTATCTTCCATCTTGTGCATTTTTTGTTATTGATAATTTTATTCCAGATAGCAATTTGAATCTAGAGTTTATCAAACGCATTGTTGGTAAATCTACAAAACAAATATCAGTAAGTTCACCATCTATTCTATATCTAAATCTCACTTTTTCTTTTTCAGGCTCTATATGCACATCGGATACTTTAAAATGCAAAGCTCCTGAGATGACAAGTTCTATAATTCTAGAAATCCTATAGTTTTTTGATTCGTTTGCAACTGATATTATAGTATTTCTCAAGTCGTCTAAAGTTTTTATGTGAGTCAAAAGCTCTTTTAGTACTTCAGAATTTAGATCTAGCACTCCAGCTTGAGTCTCTACTACTTCTATAATGTCTATATATCTACTCCATACATGTTTTAAAGAGGCGTGTGAAGCTACAAATTTTATAAGCACAAGACCATGGCTTTCAAGATTTTTTAAAATTTGATCTGTAGCTTCATTTTCAGGATTAAACATAGCAACGTATAATTTATTTCCTATTTGTTTAAAAGCTGCTAACTCTGCTTTTTTTGCATCATCTTCTTTTACTCGTTTTAAAGCGTCTGGCTCAGGAGCTACACCTTTTAAGTCTATATATGGTAATCCGTATTTGTCTGACATTACTTTTATAAAATCTTCCTCTTCTTTTTGGCGCATTAGATCAAGAAAGTCATCACTTTTTCTGTCTTGGTTATCATCTTGAAATTTTAAGCCATGATGTAGTTCATTTGCATCTGTATTATTTTTATTTTCATCCATAATTTAATTAATTATAGCATTTATTTATTATTAATTTGATATAAGTTGATAACTTATTTGCTTTATTTTTTTTTCTGTTTTATAATTTATATATTAAAATATTTTAACTAAAAACTTTATGCATCGTCATTTAAAATCTCTTCATGAACTTCATCATACACATAAGATTACTCACAAAGTTTTAGCTTTGATAGTATTTACTATAGTTATGATATTAGCAGTCTATGGGCTTGGTAAAGTGAAAGCTGAGCAAGCTTCTTATGCGAAAGTGCCAAATGCAGATAAAGGTATCTGCTATAAAGTCGGTACAAATTTTAACAATCCTATAAATCATGTATCTTGTAAGACTTACAGATCAGTTTGTCAGACATCGAAAGGAATATTGGTTGAATGTAAGACTGGAAATTTGATAAAGTAGTAAATAAATAAAAAACCTAGTAAAATTCCACCCAAAAGGTGGTTTTTATATTTTTTAAGACAAGTATTGACAAATATTTTTAATCTGCTATACTATACACAGATTAAATTAGTTCCTTAAAAAACAGGGAATTTAAATAAACTTTTAAAATAGTAACTCTATATAAATCAAAAAACAATTTTAATTAAACCATTTAAATTTTTTAAAAATGAACACAGAAAACAGTCAGAACGAAAACAACAATCAAAAAACATTCGTTCAAAGAAATTCACTTTTAGTTTGGTTAGTATTTGCATTAATTATTCTTTTCTTTTTCTTTAGTCATTTAGAATTAAGAAACCCTTTTTTCTCTAATGATGTAAAAAAAGATACTTCAATTGTAAATGCTATTAATAATAATTCAAAAGACATTATTAATAAGCTTGATGAAGTTGGGAATAAGATTGGTGATAAAGTGGATAAAAATACTGAAGAAAATAAAAAAGGTTTTCAAAAGGTTGCAGATTCTATTTCAGCAAAGAAATGCTGTGTAGAGACTCCACCTTGTCCAAAGGTGGCACCTAAAAAACCTACTTTAAAACCAAGCCCTAAAAAGCCATCTAGAAAGCCTTGTCCTTGTGATACGGTGAAGGTTAAAAAACCAGATCCTGTAGTTGTGATAGCACAAAAGCCTGAATGTCAGTACATACTTTGGAATGTGGGGCACACACAGAAAAAGATTTTTAGATCTGCTGAAGAGAGAAAGAAGTTTGCAGACGAGCATGGATTAATAATCCACGAAGAAAAATAGAAACTTTTTATGTTTCTAGCCCACGATAAAAATATCGTGGGTTTTTTATTTGCAAAAATCTATGTTTGGATAATAAGCTGTTATTATTTATGATATAATTTATTCATTAAAATAAAATTATGAATTTTGATTTAGAAAAAAATTTTCCAACGTTTATAAACAAGCAGGAGAAAATAGAAAAACACAAAAATAAAATAGAAGCCTTAAAAGCTTTGGGTAAAAAAGCTATACCTTACATAGCTGCACTGACAGCACTTCTCTCAGCACCAAATGTTTCAAAATCACAAGAAAGTCCTAAACATAGCTCAGGAGTAGAATGGAAACTAACATCTCCAGATGGAAAACAAACAAAAACTTTTAATACTAGAGAAGAAAGAGACGCTTTTGCAAAAGCTCATAATATTGTTATTCAAGGATCTAATACAGTAAGTCCAGAAAAAGAAAAGAATCAAGGAGGTAAAGTAGAATGGAAACTAACATCTCCAGATGGAAAACAAACAAAAACTTTTAATACTAGAGAAGAAAGAGACGCTTTTGCAAAAGCTCACAATATTATTGTTCCAGGATCTGGTACAGTAAATAATAAAACAACGCAAAACAATACAAACACTGTTAATTATAAAGACTTCATTAATAGTGCACCAGAAGGAAAAAGTGAAGTTATAGCAGTGGACTCTAATAATAATGGTAAAATATATAAAGTTAAAAAAGATGGAAAAAAAGTAAAAATTAAAGAAAAAGGAGATGTTAAAATTATAAGAACACAAGAATAAAATAAATATATGTCACATGAAGCTTTACATAACACAAAAATAGAACATGAAAAACAAAAGAAAGATATGAATGATGTTGATTCATCTATTTCTAAATTACAAAAATCAAGAAATGAAGATCAAAAAATACTGAATACTAAAAGATCGAAAAAGATTGAACTTGAAACAAAAATAACTAAGAATATTCAAGATCAAAAAAAACCTGATGCAGATAAAAGTCTTTTAATTCTACAAAAAACTCAATTAGAAAATGAATTAATAGAAATTGACAGAGATATTCCTATATATATATCTATTGTTGAGGATTACGATACAAAAATTCAAAAGCTTAAGAAAAGTAAAGACACTATTGAACCTAAGCTGTCTTCTGCTAAAAAGGAAAGTTTAGCAGAAAGGGTAGCTCATTTTTCAAAAAAATATTGGAAACATGCGTTAGCAGGAGTATTTGCATCAACTATTTTATACGGAGGATATAGGTTAGGCAAAAATGATTCTTCAGATGGTAAAGAGAAAGGTAAAAATAATACAGAGCAGACAGGGGTTAAAAAAGATTCTACAACAAAAAATCAAGAAGTGAACAATAATACTGTAAATAATAATACTGTAAATAATAATACTTATTATTATGATGGTGGCCAAAATAAAAACTCAAAAGACCTATCAGATAAAAATGAGTCTAATAAAAATAAAGAAACAGTAAAAAAAGGCCCAAAAATCACATATGAGTTAACTAATCCAGATGGAACTAAAAAGAAAACTTTTAATACCAGAGAAGAAAGAAATATTTTTGCTAGAGAACACAATTTAATTGTTCACGAAGATTCAAATAATTATGATAAAGAGCAAAGTCAAGAAAAAAAAATAGAATGGAAACTAACATCTCCAGATGGAAAACAAACAAAAACTTTTAATACCAGAGAAGAAAGAAATGCTTTTGCTAGAGAGCACAATTTAATTATTCACGAGAATTAAATTATTCTGATGTATAATAATATTATTATTTATTAAAAAAATTATGAAAAACATATTCAATGGAAAAATTAAATATTTATTAAGCTCTCTTTTATTTATATTTATTTTTTTCATTTCTATTTCTAATATTCAAACAGGCTTTGCTTGTTCAACAGGATATGAGCCTGACTGTGGAGATACTTATAATTCTTCATGTCCAGCAGGAACAGTACCATCAGCAGATGGATGGAGTTGTGTGAGTTCTGCATCATCTTCATGTCCAGCAGGAACAGTACCATCAGCAGATGGATGGAGTTGTGTGAGTTCTGCATCATCTTCATGTCCAGCAGGAACA
>JAGOTK010000001.1:12836-57699 GCA_018061825.1 Minisyncoccota bacterium | reverse complement strand
AGTACCATCAGCAGATGGATGGAGTTGTGTGAGTTCTGCATCATCTTCATGTCCAGCAGGAACAGTACCATCAGCAGATGGATGGAGTTGTGTGAGTTCTGCATCATCTTCATGTCCAGCAGGAACAGTACCATCAGCAGATGGATGGAGTTGTGTGAGTTCTGCATCATCTTCATGTCCAGCAGGAACAACCTATGATTCTAATACTTGGACTTGTGTTTATAATCCAAACCCCTACATTCCTCCTGTGTATCAACCAGTAGTTTACAATCAACCATCATACAATTATCCAGTGTATCAACAGCAACAATCATATTCTTACTATACACAACAGCAACAACAACCACAGATGTTTCAATGTTGGAACGGTACATATGTATACAATCAATCTCAATGTCCAGCACAGACACAGACATGTCCTAATGGACAAGTGATATCAATAAATCAAGCTTGTCCTCCACAGACACAGACATGTTGGAATGGGACAGTGATATCAATAAATCAAGCTTGTCCTCCACAGTTTCATATATGTCCTAATGGGCAGTCATTACCAATGACTCAAGTATGTCCAGCGCAGACTCACACATGTTGGAATGGAGTGACTATATCTGTTAGTCAGTCTTGTCCTTCTCAATATCAGACATGTTGGGACGGTTCTGTAATTTCTGTAGGTGCAATGTGTCCAGTAAAAACAATCACAAATGTTGTCGTGAAAACAGTCACAATAACAAGTCATTCAGTACTTACAAATATACCCACAAAAGTTAGTCAGACTTCTGCAGAATGTAATGGTGTAGGACTTATTTCAAGTGGAGTAGGGTCTGTAGGTTGGTTTGAATTTGGAACTTCTGAGAGTTTAGGAAAAGTTACAAATTCTGCAGATATTGGAAATAATTCACAATCATTTTATTCAAATGTTATTTCAGGATTGAAAGCAAGTACTACATATTATTGTAGAGCTGTGATGGCAAATAGAGACGGTACATATAGAGGAAAAATAGTATCTTTTAAGACATTAGCAGCTACAAAATCTCATGTAGTTTATGCATCACCAAGCACAGTAGTAAAAGTAAAACCAAAGACAAAGACAGAATTTGTATGTTCTGATGGATCTATTGCGGTAGCAAAGACTGTATCAATAGCAGACACTATAAATGCAGGTGGAAAATTATTATCTATTAAAATAGAAAGAAATTCTCCAGATTTAGTACAAGGTAGTACTATAAATTATAGGATTAGTATAACGAATGATTCTGATACTGCTGTAAGTGGAGCAGAAACTAAAATAGTCTTACCTTCAGAAATTATATTCCTAGATGCTACGACTACAGCTGGAGTGATTGTAAAAGATAATGTGATGACTGTACCAATTGGAAATATAAATTCTAAAGAAGTGAAAACATTTATTCTTCCAGCAAAAGTATCAAATACAGCTGAAATTGGAAAAGCAGTAGTCACTACAGTGTATGCTTCATACAATTTACCAGTATCTGGATCAAAGATTGTAAAAGATGAAGTGTCGGCATATATGACAGCAAATATAGTAGCAAGCTCTGGATCAAAAGACACAGTAGCAAAAAGCTCTTCTGTGGCAGCAATGTTGTTTCCACAAAGTCTATTAGGATGGTTGGTATTATTTGCAGTTATACTAATAATAGTTGTGTTGATTATGAATATTCGTAGATGGATCGCAGAAAGAAAATTAGAAAAAGAAGAGACTATTCATCATCATAGATCTTAAAGATAAATAAAAAATAAATCGTCTATAAAATAGGCGATTTATTTTTTATTTATACTGTGTTATTATTTTATTAATAAATACATATTTATATATGAAATTGGAATTTAAAAATATCAAAGAAGAAAATCTTAAAGATATAGCGAAAAAGCTTTTATCAGAAGTAGAATTTTTCTTTCAAAAAGAAAATAGATCTTGTGTTATTTTTTTGAAAGGTGATCTTGGAGCTGGAAAAACTACTTTTACAAAATATTTTGCAAAAATTTTTGGAATAGAAGAAGACATTATTTCTCCAACTTTTGTTTTAAGAAAAGATTATAAAAATTTGATTCATATAGATGGATATAGGTTCGAAATAGAAGAAGAAGGTCATTCTTTAGAATTAAATAGAGAACTAAATCATACGGGAAAAATTATTTTTATAGAATGGCCAGAAAGATTTGTAAAAGAAGTAGGTATAAATCCAGATTTTACAGTTGATTTTAGACATTTAAATGATAAAGAGAGGGATATTTCTATAATTAAGTTTTAAGTGATAAAATATAGATATATAGTATGAAAAAAAGACTAGTTTTACTAGATTCTCACGCACTTCTTCATAGGGCTTATCATGCAATGGTAGGTTTCTCTACTCATGGAGGAGTACCAACAGGAGCTCTTTTTGGATTTATAAAAATGATCTTAAAAATAAAAGATGAGTTAAAGCCTGATTATATGAT
This sequence comes from Minisyncoccota bacterium, assembly GCA_018061825.1. Lineage (GTDB taxonomy): Bacteria > Patescibacteriota > Minisyncoccia > Phycocordibacterales > UBA5272 > UBA5272. The sequence continues at coordinate 55,242 of JAGOTK010000001.1, read as the reverse complement.
TGCTTGTTTTGATAGAAAAGAAGCAACATTTCGTCATGAGGTCTATGAAAATTATAAAGCACATAGAGCCAAATCTGACGATGAGCTTATTTCTCAAATAAAGCTTGCTCCAAAAATTTGTGAGACTTTAGATATTCCAGTTTATTCTTTAGTCGGTTTTGAAGCTGACGATTTACTTGGAACGATAGTAGAGGAGCTCAGTAAAGTTAATTTTAAAGTCAAAGATGAAGACTTGGAAGTTTTTATTGCCTCTGGGGATATGGATACAATGCAACTTATAGATAAAAAAAATAGTGTGAAAGTCTATACTCTTAAAAAAGGAATTGGTGAAACTATAGTTTATAAATATGAAGATGTAAAAAAAAGATTCAATTTTACTCCAGAGCAAATACCTGATTATAAAGGATTAAGAGGTGATACTTCTGACAATATTATTGGAATAAAAGGAATTGGTGAAAAAACAGCTACAACTCTAATAAATTTATTTGAATCTATTGAAAAAATGTATGATTTGGTTCATAAAGATAAAGAAAAGTTTTTAGAAATTTGTAAAAAAGATAAAGCAAATAAAATTACAGATAGGATTATTAATTTGATAATAGGAGGAGAAGAAGAAGCTATTTTTTCAAAGACTCTTGCGACAATTAGGAGAGATGCTCCAATGGATTTTTCTCTTCCAGAAAAAGAATGGCTCAAAGATTTTGATGATACAGAATTTTCAAAAATTTGTAATGAGTTTGAATTTAGAAGTTTTAAAAACATATTTAATCAAAAAAGTATTGAAAATCAAGGTCAAAAATCTTCATTTAAAAAAATATCTTTAAATGATCCTGTTTTAAATATAGGAGGTCTAGATCTAAATGAATCTTTAGAAACTAGAAGCAAAATAATTGAAGAAAAAAAAGAAATAAATATTTCAAGAGATGAATTTTTAGAAATGAAAGTAATGCTTAATCTTTTAAATAGCGAAATCACAAATCCAGATGAAGAACAAATTTTAAATTTCACAAAAGTTGATGATTTACAAGAGGCAAAAAATATTTTGAAAGAAAATTTGGAAAAAGAAAATCTTTACAGCCTTTTTACTCTTGTTGAAAAGCCAATAATATCTCTTTTAAAAGAGATGAATAATAATGGAATATTACTTGATAAAAATATTTTAACAGAGCAAAGTAAAAGTCTACACACAAGAGTAAAAGAAATAGAAAAAGAAATTTTTGATCATGCAAAAGAAGATTTTAATATTTCTTCTCCAAAGCAGCTTGGTATAATTTTGTATGAAAAATTAAAGCTTGGTGAAAAGATTAAAAAGACTGCTGGTGGAGCACTTTCTACAAATGCTACAGAACTTGAAAAGCTAAAAAATTCTCATCCGATAATTAATTTAGTATTAGAATATAGAGAGTTGACTAAGCTTTTATCTACTTATGTAGATACTCTTGGAAATTTTACAAAAGAAGATGGAAGAATACATTCTGATTTTATTCAGACAGGTACTACGACGGGAAGATTTTCTTCTGAGAATCCTAACCTTCAAAATTTACCAGCAAGAAGTGGAGTAGGTATATTGGTCAGAAAAGCTTTTATTGCAGAGAAAGGTAAAAAACTTTTTTCTCTTGATTATTCTCAGATAGATTTAAGAAGTGCTGCAATATTATCAAAAGATGAAAATCTTATCGATATATTTAAAAATGGGGTAGATGTACATACGGGAGTAGCTGCTAGAGTCTTTAAAGTTTCTGAAAATGAAGTTGATAGTGATATGCGTAGAAAAGCCAAAGCTATTAATTTTGGAATTCTTTATGGGATGGGAGTATCAGCATTAAAAGACTCTATGAAAGTAGGTAGAAAGGAAGCTCAAGAATTTTATGATGAATACAAAAAAACTTTCTCTACTTTAAGTGAATATTTAGAAAAATTAAAAGAAGAAGCTAGAAGAAATGGATACACAGAGACTTTATTAGGCAGAAGAAGACAAATACCATTACTTAAATCAAAGCTTCCTTTTCTAAGAGCGCAAGGAGAAAGAATAGCTATAAATGCACCGATACAGGGAACTACAGCTGACATATTAAAGCTTGCTATGATAGACATAGATCAATATATAAAAGAAAATAAATTAGAAAATAAAGTAAAAATCCTTTTGCAGATCCACGATGAACTTATACTCGAGGTAGATGAGAGTATCTCAGAGAGGGAAAAAAATATTTTTAAAAGTATTTTAGAAGAAGTTTTAATAAAAAGAATAGAAGATAAAAAATGGAAAGATTTATTTGTGCTTGATACTGCTATAAAAGAAATACCGATGAGATCTAGCTTAGAGATAGGTGATAATTTATATGAGTTAAAATAATTTTATGCTTTATTTTATTTTTGGTACAAATGTAAAAAAAAGAGAATTTGCAAAAAAAGAAATTAAGTTTCTTTTAAAAGAAGAACAAATTGATTTTGATACTTTATTAAAAGTAGAAAATATTTCTTTGGAAAATATTTCTATACTTCCTAGTTATTTTGAAAGTGTATCTCTTTTTGGTGAAAAAATATTGATACAATTAGATGATCTTCTATTTAAAGAAGAGTCTCGCGAATTTTTGTATAAAAATATAAAAAGCATTTTAGAAAGTGATAATGTATTCATTTTAAATGAAGCTTTTGCTTTACCTCCTTCTGTTTTAAAAATAGAAAAAATTTTAGAAAAAGAAAATCTTTTAAAAAATATTTTTAATTGTAAAGAGGATATTTTAAAAAAAGATATAGAACCATTTTATTTTTGTGATCTTATAGAAAAAAGAGATAAAAAGGGAGCTTGGAAAGAATTTCAAAATATATATTTAGAATGGGAAGACGCCGAAGCTCAAGCACTTCATGGAGCAGTCTGGTGGAAATGGAAAATGATATGGTCAGCATATCTGGATGGTGATAAGAATAATTATTATAGATTTTATAAGTTAAAAGAAAAAGACATAAAATATACAAAAGAAGAAATAGAGAAATTTGGATTTGAATTATCATTAATGGCAATGAAAGCAAATAGTGGAGAGATAAATCTGATGCGATCAATTGAAAAATTCATATTAGAGTTGTAATTTTTAAGAAAATTAAGCACTTGACAAGGATTTAATAGAAGTATATAATATATATATTATTAAGTTTTATTAAATTTATTATTAAAAAAAATATGAAAAAAGCTTTATTTGTAATGTTTATTTTCACAGTTGTTTTTATGGGTGCTTTGTCTTCAAAAGCAAATGCTCAAATGTGGTATACGACAGGAAATGGATACAACAATCAATACAATAGTGGTTACAGCAATTATGGTAATAACTATAATTCTGGATATGGCTACAATTATAATACTGGATACAATAATAATTATGGTTATAACTCATACAGTGGTTATAATTCTGGATGTTCTTATTCTTATGGATGTAATTCTGGTTGTGGATCTTCTTGGAATACTGGCTATAATGGATGTGGTAATAATAATTACTATACACAAGCCACAACATATTATCCCGTATACACTCAGGGCTCATATTATCCATATAGCTATGGATATCCATATGGTCAAGGGTACGGATCTGGTTTTTCTATAAATCTAGGATTTATATTTGGTAAATAAATTTAATAAACATCTCAAATAAAAAGCAGTCATTATTGACTGCTTTTTATTTATAGACTTTTGTTTAAAAAAATGATATATTATTTCCACGATTAGTATTAAAAATTATTTCTATAGTATTTTAAGATTAATTACCGATGCCCTTGTAGCTCAGTCGGTAGAGCAGCTGCCTTTTAAGCAGAAGGTCGCAGGTTCGATCCCTGCCGGGGGCACAAATTTAGTTATTTCACTGTGATATAATTTTTAGATAAAAGCATGTCTACATTTTGGAAAATTTTTGGAGTTTTTTGGATTATTTTTTTTATATGGTATTTGACTGGTGGTCCACAAAGAGTGAATGTAAATGAAAATAATCCCATAAGATCATTTGATGTTATTAACAATAAAGAAGATAAGACTAATCTAGATAATCAATCTACTGTCGATACTTCTTTAGAAGAATCTTCGCAAGATCAAAAAGATGAAAAAGAAAAATCCTTTTCATCTTTTCCAAAAGCAAATACTATCAAGCTAGATTATTAGAAAATTTATTTTTGGCAATATCTACAAAACACAGTCGCTCTTCCTGATATGATTTTCTTTTCTAAAATATTTTTACAGACTTTGCATTCCTTTCCTCCTTTTCCATATACTTTATGAAATCTTGCATAGTTACCTTTACTTCCATCAGCTAAAAGATAATCTGACACAGATGAGCCTCCATTTTCTATAGCGGTATTTAAAATACTTTTTATGTATTTATAGAGATCTTTTATTTCTTTATCTTTTAAATTTTTACAATTTCTTTCTGGTAATACTTTTGAAGCAAAGCATACTTCGTCTGTATAAATATTTCCACAGCCTGTGACTATTTTTTGCTCAAGAAGTACTGATTTTAAGTTTTTATTTTTCTTTATTATTTCTTTTTTAAAATATTCTAAAGTGAAGTTTTTATCAAATGGGTCAAGGCCTATATTTTTAAATAATCCATGCTTTTTGGCCTCTAAAATATTTTTAAAATAAAGTACATATCCAAACATACGTACATCGTTATAAAAAAGAGTTCCATTATCTAAATTAAATATTATAGCAGTATGTTTGTTTGGCAAATCATCAGTGAAGCTTTTTATTATAGGATGACCACCGAGTGTTTTTTCTTTTTTATTATCTACAAATACAAGCTGTCCTGTCATTTTTAAATGAATGATTAAAATTTTTTCATTACTTAATTCTAATATTAAATTTTTAGCAATTCTTTTTATATCTATTATTATTTCATTTAAAATTTCTTTTTTAAATTCTATTGTTTTCTTATTATTTATCTTTCTTAAAGTACTATTTCCAGAAACTAATTTTGGCTTTATTATCTTTACATCGATTATCTTACTTTTGATGATTTTTCTTTTTAAACCTAATCGTAAGGATTCTACTTCTGGTAATTCTGGCATATATTTATTTTAGTTATAAAATCAGGTTATTTAAAAACTTTTTACTATAATTAAAAAAAATAAAAGTATAGCTTTTGAGAGCTATCTTAAATATTTTAAAACATCTTTAATTATTTCATTTGCTTTCTTTTTTGATAAATCTTTATTTTCTTTGGTTTCTTTTATTGCATTATTAACTTCTTTTTCAGAATATCCAAGACTTATAAGAGCAAGGCGAGCATCACTTTCTTCACCTATATGAAGATGGTCTGTTGAATTTATATTTTCTTTTATAAACTTAGAAAGCTTACCTTTTAGTTCTATGACAATTTTTTCACAACTTTTTTTACCTACTCCAGGAACCCCATTTAAAAGATTTGCATCTCCATTTTCTACTGCTATTGCTATATTTTGAATACTGCTCACAGATAAAATATTTAAAGCCGATCTTGGACCAACTCCAGATACGGTGATTAATTTTTCAAACATAAAAAGCTCTTCTTCTTTTGTAAATCCATAAAGATTTATTGCGTCATCTTTTACTACTGTGTGTATCAATATATCTAGCTCCTCTCCTTCTTTTAAAGAAAAAAGTGTATTTATTGTAAGAAAGACAGAGTATCCAACACCTGATTGAGTAAGTAATGTCAAAGACTTTTCATTTATATTTTTTATTTTTCCAGAAAGATATGAGATCATAATTTTTATATTTTAACATTTTTATTAAAAAGGGGATAATTTTTTAAAATAGTTTTTTATAAAAAGAAAAACACTATATCTATAGTGTTTTTCTTTCTAAATCTTTTAAAATAGATTATTTATTGCACACGCATACTTCTCCTTTTCCACAAGCACATTTAATTTCTTCACTTTCACAAAAAGCTGCGCTTTCTTCATCTGTACAAGTACATGAATCACAACCACAATCTTCTTGCATTTCTGCTTCGTATCTTTTTTTAACAGCAAAGAAATAGATTACAGCTCCTATTATATGCATAAACCAAATAACTAATAACCATAGAGGTTTATGTTTTATGTCATGTGTAGTCGCATGTACAAGCATCCAAATCCAAAAGGCGAGTAATAAAAGACCTATAATACTGAAGAAAATACTTACGCCTATCATACCTGCTACAAATGCTGGCATCATAGATCTCCATCCTTCTTCATTATTAAACATTCTATTTCCATTTTTGTTGTTCCAATTACCATTATCCATCATATTGCCATCACGATAGCTCTTATTAAAAGGGGATACGATAGGCGCACTACTTGCTTCAGTAGATACTTTAGTGTCTGTGGCTGTCTGTGCTGAAGCTAGACCTCCTACAAGCATAATTGCAAGTAAAGAACTGATTGCTAATTTATTTAATTTGTTTTTCATATTGTTTATATTTAAGCACCCATTTAAGCATTATAACCTAAAATATAAATATTGCTAAAAAGAGACTTTTATGTTAATTTAAATTCAGTAAAAATTAATTCAAAAAACATTTTAAAACAAAAGGAGGAAAAATGTCCCAAATAGTAACAATCTCTGGAGTATCAGGATCTGGAAAAACAACATTATTAGAATTTATTAAGAAAGATTACATTTCAATTTTTTATCCAACATCTTTGACGACTAAAGCTCTCTCAGAAAGAGATTTACTTTCTGCGAAAAAGTACATCAGTCTTTCAAGTGAAGACTTTCTTAAAAAGATTGATGAAGATTTCTTTTTAGAATTTCAAAAAGTTCATAATGATTATTACGGAACTCCAAAATCATGTCTAAGACAAGCTTTTATTGAAGAGAAAGATATTGTCTTAGATATAGACTTAAAAGGTGCTTTATTTATAAAAAATAATAAAGATCTTGAGTATGAATTTAAAGTAATTTCATTTTTTGTTTGGAGAGATATAAATCCTTTAAGTGATTTTAGTATTAAAGATTTATTTTTGTCAGTAGAAAATAATATCAAATCCAGACAAAAAATTGAAGGAAAAGAATTATTTAAAAGACAGTATACAGCTGTCGAGGAGTATTTTTTAGCTAAAGAGAATGAAAAGTCGTTTATTTTTATAGAAAATGTAAATAATAATTTATTATCTTTTACACAAAATTTTAAAGATAAATATACTCCAACTTTTTATAGATAAATATACTTTTTTTCAAATAAAGCCGATCAAAATATTGGCTTTATTTTTTTTCTATAATGTAGTATCATATATACTAATAATTTATTTAAATTAATTTAAAATATAAAAAAGAATTATAAAATTTTATGGCAGTAACAAAAACAGCTAAAAGAGCCTTTCGCTCTGCAGAGAAAAGAAAAGTGGTGAATGATAAGAGAAAAAAGATAATGAAAGAGGAGGTTAAGACTACTCGCTCTTTAATTGTTGGAAATAAGAAAAAAGAAGCAGAAAATAATTTACCAAAAACTTTTGCAGCACTTGATAAAGCAGCAAAAAGAGGGATAATTAAAAAAGGTACAGCAGATAGAAAAAAATCTAGATTAGTAAGAGCAATTGCTAAACTAGAAAAATAATATTCCTAGATCCCTCCTTTATTTATGGAGGGACTTTAGCTCTCGTAGTTCAACGGATAGAATGCAGGTTTGCGGTACCTGTGATCGAGGTTCGATTCCCCGCGAGAGCACAAAAAAAAGAGGGGTTAACCTCTTTATTCCATCTTTCTGTTTAGAATTTTTTTATAAATTTCTGATCTTTTTTTTCTTTCCTTTTCTTTTTTAAATTCTTCTAAATCTATAATTTTAGATTCTTTTTTAGTGTCTATATTTGATTCAGTAGAATCTTTTCCAGAAGATGGGGTAGATTTGTTTTTCAATTCATTTTCCATTATGTACTAATTTAAAGCTGTCTAAATTATACTGTATAAAGAAATATTTAACAAACACGATTACTTTGCTTTTATTTATCCCAGATTTTGTAAGCCAAAATAGCGTAGGCGATTGTAACATTTAAGCTTTCTTTGAGTCCTAGCATTGGTATTTCAGTGATCTGATCACATAGATCAAGAACTTCTTTTTGTATTCCATCTGTTTCGCTACCTATTATTACAGCAATATTTTGATTTTTTATTTTAAGGTTTTTATAATCTACACTTTTTTCATCTTGCTCTAGAGCTATTATTTCAAAATCTACATCTTTATTTTTTTCTTTTAATTCTTTTATGAGATCCAAAATATTTTCTCTATATTCCCAAGATATTTCATCTTCAGAGCCGAGTGAAGTTTTTACAAAATCTTTTCTTTTTTTATTTTGTCCTTCAAATTTTTTACCAGTTTCAAATGGGGTAGGAGTGATACCGCATAGATATATTTTATCTACACCAATCCCAGAGCTGGTTCTAAATATAGAGCCTACATTTAAAGAGCTTCTTGTATTATCAAGTATCACTATTTTCATAATTTTGAAAGTATAGCATCAAAATAAAAAATGTGATATATTATTCTGACAAATAAGGAAGTGTGGCCGAGTGGTTGAAGGCACCGGTCTTGAAAACCGGCATGGGGAAACTCATCGTGAGTTCGAATCTCACCACTTCCGCAAATAAATAAAAAACCTATATTTCTATAGGTTTTTTATTTTTAATTTAAAAATGTGTTAAAATTATATTAAATATAAAAATATGAAAGAATTATTGAGAAGCTACAAACAAGTTTTTACACATAAAAAAACATTACAAAATATGCTAATAGGGACATTACTGTTTGCTTTTGGTCTTTTTGTCACATATTTTGCTTATGCATACACTACTACAATAAAAGGCCCAGTAGCAGAAGATTTATTTTTGAGTAATTTACCAACTTTAGAAGTTAGTTTTTGGTTTTTCTTTGCCATATTTTTTATGGGTGGCATAGCTATTATTTTGTCATTATTGAATCCTAGAAGAGCACCTTTTATATTAATCGCTACAGGTATATTTTTTGCTGTACGTGCTTTCTTTTTAATACTGACACATCTCTCTCCTCCAAATATACAATATTATGCTGGCTTTAGTACTGGTACAGATTTGTTTTTCTCTGGTCATGTCGGATATGCTTTTTTATTAGCTCTTTTATTTTGGAGGAATAGATTTTTTAAAATATTATTTATCGCTTTATCTATAGTGATGGCAGGACTTGTCCTTTTAGGACATCTTCACTACTCTATAGATGTATTTTCTGCATATTTTATAGTTTATGTAGTATTTATTTTTTCAAAAAGAATCTTTAAAGGGGAATATGAGATGCTTTTGAGATCTCATCTGTAATTTTTAAAATACTTTTTTGTATTATATATTGAGGGTCTAATATTATGTCTAAGAATAAAAACGATAAAAAAGATTATATAGATCTAAAAGATGAAGAAATAGTACTTTTAATACAAAAAGGAAATAAAGATATTTTTGATCTGATAATAGACAGATATACAGATAAAATTGAAAGATATCTAAAAAAGTTTCTTTCAAATAAAGAAGATCAGGAAGATTTATTACAAAATATATTTATAAAATGCTTTATAAATATAAATAGTTTTGATACTGATCAAAAATTTTCTCCTTGGATATATCGAATTTCTCATAATGAAGCTATAAATCTTTTAAAGAAAAATTCTAATAGACCTTTTAGTTTTGATATTTTTGATGAAGCTTTTTCTTTTACTCATCCAAAAGCAAAAGAAGATAGTGAAAGTGACAGTGAGAGAATTTTAATAAAAAAATATTTAGACAGTATCCTTGAAGACATAAGTATTAAATATAAAGAAATCATAATTCTTTATTTTTATGAAGATCTTTCATATAAAGATATCTCTGATGTCTTAAAGATACCAATATCTTTAGTAGGGGTCAGAATACAGAGAGGTAAAAAAGAAATTAGAAAGATTTTAGAAGAAAGAAAAATTAAATAACAAATTTATGCAAAATTTAAAAGAGGATTTGATAAATAAAATCAATAAAAAAATAAAAGAAAATAAAATTAAAATGAAACCAAAGATTTTTTTTATATTAAAAGGCTTTCTTTTAACTTCTTTTCTTTTAATCTTTTTTTTAGCGGCTATATACATAGGTAATTTTATATTATTAATTTTCCATGAATATCGAGACGTTGTAAATGATCTTAATATAAGTAAATTTGATTTTTATAAATTTCTTAATTTTTTAAAAATGATTCCAGGGTTATTGATTATTTTTTTTATTATTTTTGTTTTTTCTTTTTATAAGTTAATAAAAGAGCATTCTTTTGTTTATAGAAAAAGTAGATTATATATAATTTTTGCTTTGTTTATATTTTTAATAGCTGCTGTGATAAATATTCATCTTTTTTTGGATAAAGATTTTAATAAGATAAAATTTCGCGGAGACAAGAGTTTTCTACCAATTAAATATTTACATATTTATTATAAGAGAGAACATTCGTCTAGTACTATTAAAAACCCAAAAGAAAGAAATATTAATAATAGGGCAATGTTATATGATAACTAAAAATGTAATATTTTTAAAATAAAACTGTATTATGTCTTATAAGTAGATTTTATTTATAAGATAAAATTTATATAATTAAAAGTATGAAAGAAAAATTAACCAATCTGTACAAGAAAATATACGTATTTGTATTTAAAAGAAAATTATTATCAGTAATTATATTAATAACGCTAACTATATTTGTATATAAAATATTTTTTTCTTCTACCCCAAAGACTCAAATTATCTATTCTGTAGACAAGGTATCAAGAGAAACTATAGTGTCTTACGTATCTGAGACAGGGCAAGTAATGTCAAATGGAAGTATTGATATAAAAAGTTCAGTATCTGGTAAAATCAACTCATTAAAATTTAGCCCAGGAGATGATGTAAAAGCTGGACAAGTGATAGCCACAATAGAAAGTACAAACGCTTATACATCTCTAGAGTCAGCTAGACTATCTTATGAAAATGCAAAAGTGTCTTACAAGAAAGCGACTTCTCCAGCGTCAATGAGCTCTATTCTTACTGTTAAGAATAATCTACAAAATTCAAGTTCGTCTTTAGTCAAGTCTTATATAGATGCTTTGAATAGTATTTCTCTATCTTATTCTGATATGTCTACTGTTATTTCTTATTTACATGATGCTCTTTATCTTTCTGATATAAATTCAAGTCAATATAATATGTTTTATTATGCTGATACAGAAAGAGCTATAGAAAATATGTATTCTCTTGTACCAAATGCAAATACTTATCTAAGCGATGTTAATACTAAATTTAATTTAATAAAATCTAATTATGATTCTGCTTTTGTTAGTTATCAAGCATTGTCAAATTCTTCTACTCCAGAAGAGTTGCGTAATAGTCTTGAAAAGACGAGTGTCATAACTGGAGAATTAAGCAATGCTATTAAAAGTGCTATAAACTTGATTCAATATTATCAAGATCTAAATAATAAATATAGTTTAATTGTAAATCCAAAATCAACAACCTATCTTAATAATTTAAAAAGTTATCAAAACACTATTAATTCTGATATGGCATCTTTAAATTCAGTAAAGACAAACATTGACAGTTTAAAGCTTTCTATTTTGCAACAACAAATAAATTTAAATGATTTAGAAAATGGGGCAAGTGGATTAGATTTGGAATCTGCTGAAATAGCTCTAAATCAAGCAAAATTGAATTATAATATTTCACTTAACAATTACAATAATTACTTTATAACTTCTCCAATTGATGGAAAGATAGCGTCCGTATCTGCTACTTTAGGAGGAGATGCTAATGGTGTAGTTATAGCTACGATAATAACAGATTCTAAATTTGTAGATGTCTCTGTCTCTGAAAATGATGTTGTAAAAATAAAACTAGGACAAAAAGCTACAATAACATTTGATGCAATAGATGATTTGTCTTTAGTGGGTACAGTTTCTCAGATTAATCAATCAGGAACTGTTAGCTCAGGTATTGTTTCTTACAATGTCAAAATAGCTTTTAAAGATTTTCAAAATCAAATTAGACCTGGAATGAGTGCTACAGCAAATATTGTGACAGGAATAGCAAATGATGTACTAGCAGTACCAAATTCTGCAATAAAAAGTAGTATTTCTATAAATTATATAGATACTTTTAATTCTACTTCAGCACTGACTCAAGTTAGCTTAAATACTTATACATCCAATGCTACTCCAACAAGAAAAACTGTCACTACAGGCTTAGTTGGTGATTCTTATACAGAAATAATAACAGGATTAAATGAAAATGACTTCATTGTAACTAAAACAAATTCTGGAGCAAAATCTACTACAGTCACCATCCCAACAAGTGGAGGATCTTCTAGAGGAGGGTCAAGTATAGGCGGTATAAAATTTTAAAAAAATGATAGAAATAAAAAATGTTATAAAAACATATAATCCAAATTCTGAAGATCCATATACAGCATTAAAAGGTATATCTTTTAAAATTGAAGATGGTGAATTTGTCGCTATTATGGGTCCATCAGGATCTGGGAAATCTACACTTATGCATATTTTAGGATGCTTGGATCAGGCTTCTAGTGGTGAATATTTTTTAGACAATAAAGATGTTTCAAAATTAAATGAAGATGAGCTTGCAAATATAAGAAGAGATAAAATTGGATTTGTATTTCAATCTTTCAATCTTTTACCAAGGACTACAGTTTTAAGAAATGTTTCTTTACCACTTGTCTATGCAAAAGTTAAAGAAGAAGAGAGAAATATTTTAGCCAAAAAAGCTTTGAATGATTCTGGTTTTTCTATGACACATATAAATCATCTTTCAAATCAGCTTTCTGGAGGACAGATTCAAAGAGTTGCTATTGCTAGAGCGTTGGTAAATAATCCAGCTATCATCTTGGCAGATGAGCCAACTGGCAATTTGGATAGTAAGACAGGAGAGATTGTACTTGCTACATTTAAAAAATTAAACAGAGAAAATAAAAATACTATAATATTAATTACACATGAGCTTGAAGTGGCAGAGCATGCAGACAGAGTGATAATGATACGAGATGGAATAATAGTAGAAGATAGAATTAATAATAAATAATTTATATGTTTTACAAAGATATTTTAGAAGAGACATTTATAGCATTACTTGCAAATAAAGCAAGAACTTTTTTAACTATGTTAGGTATAGTTATAGGTATAGCATCTGTAATAGCTCTCATGGCCATTGGAAATGGCGCTTCACAATCTATACAAAATTCAATTGAATCAATAGGATCAAATTTAGTTTTTGTAATGCCTGGAGCCACTCGTACTTTTGGTGCTGCACCAAAAGGTGTAAGTGGAGATGCTAAATCTTTGACATTACAAGATTTGGAAGCTATACAGACAAGTATTCAAAATATTTCTAACGCAGCAGGAGAGGTTGATTCTAAAGGTCAAGTTGTATACAAATCAAACAATGCAAATGTTTCAATATACGGTGTCACTTCAAATTATTTTTCTGTTAGAAATATTGTAATAGATAATGGTTCAATTCTTTCTGATGGGGACAATTCTTCTTCTGCAAAAGTTGCAATAATAGGTCCAAATTTAGTAACCACTCTTTTTGGTGAAAACATTGAAACCTCTGATATTATAGGTACAGTTATTAAAATAAAAGCTTATCAATTTAAAATAATAGGAGTTACTAAATCTAAAGGAGGTAGTGGAATTGGATCTTCTGATAACAATATTTATATACCTATTTCTACAGCACAAAAATATTTTTCAGGTAATCAATATTTATCATCAATTTCTATTTCAGCAATAAATTCAGAAGCTACGACACAAGTCCAGGATGATATAGTCTCTCTTTTATCAGAAAGGCATCGTATTAAAGATGGTGCAGCTTTAGACTTTAGTACAATGAGCCAGAGTGACATTTTATCTTCCGCTACGAGTATGACTAGCACTTTTACGTATCTTCTTGCAGCTATTGCAGGCATATCACTTATAGTGGGAGGTATAGGTATCATGAATATGATGCTAACCACTGTCACAGAAAGGACTAGAGAAATAGGGCTTCGTAAGGCTATAGGAGCAAAGGCTGGAGACATATCAAGACAGTTTTTGATAGAGTCTATAATCCTCACTTCTTCTGGTGGAATTATAGGAATAATATTAGGATTTGGAATTTCTTATCTTGTAAACTCTGCTGGTATTATGCAGACTACTGTGACCACTTCTTCAGTAATGCTCTCTTTTGGAGTGTCTTCTTTAATTGGGATTATTTTCGGATATTATCCAGCTAAAAGAGCTTCAAAATTAAACCCTATAGACGCTTTAAGATATGAGTAATTTTAAGGTGTGTAATAATCTTTAATTATTATTGTAATAATCAATATATAAATTTAATAAATTATTTATTTAAAAACAAAATGGAAACTTTAAAAACAAAAAAATCAAAAGATATTATTATGTGCGTTGTACTTGTATTAATTTCTTTCTTTATTGGGAGATGGAGTGTCGGTAAAAATAGTACACCTTCACAAAATTTTCAAAAGGGTAATTCTTCCCAAGCAAGAATGAAGGTCGAAAATTTTGGAGGAATGATAAGAGGAGTAATAGGCTCTGTTGATGATCAAGGACTTGTAATTAAAGATCAAGATGGGACTTCAAAAATAATACTATTATCAAGTTCTACTACGATATCAAAATCAACAACTATGATTTCTTCAGATTTAGTAGATGGTTTAAATGTTATGATCCGTGGAAAAGCAAATACAGATGGCTCTGTATTGGCTGAGTCTATTCAAATCTTTACAGATCAAAATTTTGAATTTAAGCCAAAAAATTAATATTTTTAGTTAGATTAAATAATAAACAAAAAACAAAGTTTTTAAGCTTTGTTTTTTGTTTATTATAATTTATAATATTCTTTAATAAAGATAAAATATGTCGTTTTTTTATATTAAAAAAAATATAGCTTTAAAAAGAAATTATTTTTTACATTCTTTTATTTTACCTATCCTTTTTTTGTTTCCTTTATTTTCTTCTTCTGTTATTGTATTTAACAAAGATGCTTTATTAAATAAAAGCATTATGAGTAATTCTTCTATATCTATAGATGATGAAATAAAAGGAATAGAAGAAGCTATAAAAGCAGAGGAATTGCATCAACTTGATAATAATATAGATTTAAAGACAAAAGATTCTAATAAAGAATATATTAAAGATTTTGGTTTATATAAGAAAAGTATTATAAGAGTTTTAACTTTTGGTTATCATCAAATTAGAGAAATCAAACCAACAGATGGTCCAAAAACTAAAGTGTTTATAACAACACCAGATATCTTTGAAAAAGAAATGAAATTTTTATACGACAATGATTTTCATTCTATTTCTACTACTGAATATATAAATTATCTAAAAACTGGAAAATCTGATTTTAATATAAACAAATCTTTTATAATAACTTTTGATGATGGGTACGAATCTCAATATATAAACGCTTTTCCTATCTTAAAAAAATATGGATTTACTGGTACATTTTTTATATATTATGATTGTATAGATAAATATCCAGCATGTATGTCATCTGTTCAAATAAAAGATTTGGCTGCAAATAATATGAAAATTGGAAATCACACTACTCATCATGCGTATCTTCCAAAATATAGTGACAAAATAATAAGAGATGAAATATTAATTAATAAACAAAAAATCATTAATTTAGTAGGAACGTCATCTGTAGAAAATATTTTTGTTTATCCTTATGGAGCCACAGATCAAAGAATTAAAGATATAGTAAAAAGTTTTGATTATGAAGGAGCTATAGGAGTGCTTGGTGTAAAAAATAAAGAAGAAAAAGATATTTGGAATTTAAGGAGATATTTATTAGGAGAAGATTATGATTTCTTTAAAAGTTTATTTAAAAACTAAAAATATTAATTACTGAAAAAATATTTTAAAATAAGCCTTAAAAAAGTATCTAAAAACAAAAAATGTATAGACGTTAAAAACCCCCGATTAGTCGGGGGTTTTTAACTTACGTAAACTTCTCTGGTATTTAAGTTTACATAGATAATTATATACGATGTATTCAAAAATGCAAATACCTTTCTTAACATTTGTGGAAAAGTTTTAACATGTTAAAATAAGATTAAATAAAGACATGCTAGAAAAAACACTATCTTTTTTTAGAAGTTTAATTCCAAAGAAAATATTTAAAACAGGTCAACCTGTGTATCATTTTATATTAGCTATTTTAGGAGTGTTTATCTACAAAGCTCCAGCAAGAAAGATGATTATAATCGGTGTGACAGGGACTAAGGGTAAAACTTCTACTGTAAATTTTATTCATTCTGTATTAAGTGAAGGAGGGCAAAAGGTGGGTCTTATTTCTACAGCAAACATTAAAATTGGAGAAAAAGATTTTCCAAACAAATATCACATGAGTATGCCGGGAAGATTTATTTTACAAAAATTTTTGAGAGAAATGAAAAACGCTGGGTGTAAATATGTTGTACTTGAAGTGACTAGTGAAGGTATAAAGCAATTTAGACATTTAGGATTATTTTTAGATGTGGCTATTTTTACAAATCTATCTCCAGAGCACTTGGCTTCTCATGGAGGATCTTTTGTAAAATATAGAGAGACAAAAATGAGAATTTTTAAAAGATATATCTTTGATAAACTAAAATTAATAATAGTAAATGCTGATGATGAGAATTCTAATTACTTTTTAGAAGCCCCAAAAGATACATTAGAAAAATTAAATTTTTCGATCGGTAGAATCTCAGAATTTAAAGAAGACGAGTCAGGTATTTCTTTTGAATTTGAAAAACAAGATTATAAGTTAAACATTCTAGGAAAATTTAATATTTATAATGCTTTGCCAGCAATTTTGCTTGGCAGAAAATATGGCCTTAGTACTGATCAGATAAAGTCAGGACTTTTAAAATTAAATTTAATACCAGGAAGAATGGAGCTGATAGAAGAGGGACAAAATTTTAAGGTTATAGTTGATTATGCACATGAAAAATTAAGTATAAATAGCCTTCTTGATTCAGCTGCTAATTTAAAAAAGAATCCAATAGGTAACAAAATAATAATAGTATTAGGTGGAGATGGGGGAGGAAGAGATGAGCAGAGACTTTTTGATATGGGAGAAGCTGTAGGCAAAAAAGCTGACACAGTAATAGTATCAAATTCTGATCCATATTTTGATGATGAATTTATACTTGCAGAAAAAATTGCAAGAGAAGCAGAAAAGTTTGGAAAAATAAAAGATAAAAATTTATTTATTATTCTTGATAGAGTAGAGGCTATCAGAAAAGCTATTTCTATAGCTAGAGAAGGGGATGTGGTATTACTAGCAACTCGTGGCTCACTAGATACTATGAGTATCAAAGGTCAAAATATCCCAAGTGACGATAGAGAGATAGCAAAAGAGGAGATTTTAAATATTTTAAGAAATAAAAATATATAATTATGAAATATATTGGTATAGATTATGGAAGTAAAAAGATAGGACTTGCAACATCTGATGAAGGTGGAAGTTTTGCTTTTCCTTTTTTAATTTTTTCAAATATTTCAAAAGAGGATTCTGTAGAAAAAATATTAAAAATTATTGAAGATAAGAAAATAGAAAGGATAGTAATAGGTGAAAGTTTAAATTTAAAAGGTGAGGAAAATAAGATATTAAAGGAAGCTAAAATTTTTGCAAATCAGCTAAAAGAAAAATCGGGTCTTGATATTTTCTTTGAAAAAGAATGGCTTTCCACTATAGAAGCTAGAAGATTTCAGGATAGAAAAAATGCAGACGACAGTGCTGCTGCTATAATCTTAC
Source organism: Minisyncoccota bacterium (assembly GCA_018061825.1). GTDB lineage: Bacteria > Patescibacteriota > Minisyncoccia > Phycocordibacterales > UBA5272 > UBA5272. The sequence continues at coordinate 37,463 of JAGOTK010000001.1, read as the reverse complement.
AAAGATTTTTAGATAAAGAAGCTAGAAAGATTTAAATTTTAAGACTTGCAATATTTTTTATTTTTGCTATATTTAAAACCTCTTAAATTATTTGTTTATGAAGAAGGGTATGTTTTTTGTAATAATTGGAGAATTTTTAATGACTTTAATAATCTTTATAGATTTTTATTTTTTAGAAAATCTTATTTTAGGATTTTTTGTAAAGTGTAAAACTGTAATAAAGGTTCAGAAGGATTATAAAAACCAATTATTGAACACAGTACTTTCGCACAGGAATGAGGATCCTGACAGCGATCTGAGCCTATTTTTAAAGAGAGCCTTTCATGCTTGCCATGAGAGGTTTTTTATTTTAAAAATATAAATGCTATAATCGAAATAAATTTATAAAAATATTGTACTAATTAATATGATCACTATAGAAGATTTACAAAAAGTAGAAATAAAAATTGGAAAAATTATCAGTATTGAAGAAATAGAAGGGAGTGAAAAGCTTTATAGATTAGAAGTTGATTTTGGAGAAGAAAATAATAGAATAGTACTATCTGGAATAAGAAAATTTTTTGAAAAAGATTTTTTGATTGGAAAACAATTTACTTTTATTACAAATCTTGAGCCAAGAAAAATGATGGGCTTTGAGTCGCAAGCAATGATACTTGCAACTGGAGAAGGGTCGTTAGCATTACTTTCTCCAACTATAGAAGTTAAAAATGGATCACAGATGAGATAGGAGTAAAAATTTTAAACTTATTTTTTACACCATTGCAATCGAAACTTAAAAAATAAAATTAAAATTCAATTATAAAATCATGAAAGAAAAATTTATAAGATGGTCTGAAAATGTAGCAAATCACAAAAATGCACTTAAAACTTTATTTTGGGTTTCTTTTGCTGAATCTTCCATATCTCCATTTCCAGCTTATTTTTTAGTGTTATTTATGCTTGCTCACAAAATAAAGTATAATTGGAAAAAGGTAGCCTTTATAGCCACTCTAGGATCTGTTTTGGGTGGAATAATTGGATATTTTATTGGATTTTTCTTTTTTAAGTATATAGGTTCTTCGATAATAGATTTTTATAATTTAGGAAATGATCTTATAAATTTTGAAAATAAATTAAGAGGGAGTGAATTTTTGATTTTACTTTTAGCGTCAATGATGCCTATCCCTTTTAAAATCACAGCAATAGCTTCAGGACTACTTTCTGTAAATTTTCTTTTATTTTTATTTACTTCCATTCTCGGTAGAAGCTTAAAATTTATTTTGGTATCATTTTTTACTCAAAAATATGGAGTAAAAATAAAAGAATCCTTACAAGATAACATTTTACTATCTTTAATTATTTTTATATTAGTTTGTATATCAATGTTTTATTTTCTTTTTTAGATAATTTACTTAATATGGTAAAATATTTACAAGAGTAAATTTATGAAGCATGTTTTAATAAATAAAATCGGACTAGATCATCATAAAAAATCAGAATCTTTAAAAAAGGATTTTGTATTGGTAAATCATATATGTATTCAAGAAGATTCAACTATTTTTAATGATATTTTATTACCTTTTGGATCTAAAGAAATAGAAGAAAAAGAAACTTTTATAATAGATGAGATTTTACATAATATTATTCATATATTGATGAGTGAGGAAAATAAAAATAAAGAAATAATAATCTGTAGTACTCCTAAAGTAAAAAGAATATTTGGAAGAAAGCTAGAAGATAGATTAAGAAGAGAAATAAGTTATTAAAATAAGATATGAAGAAAGTCATAGATAAAAAAATTAAAATAATAATAGTCACAGATTATAAAGATCTTGCTGATAAATTTTTTAATAAATACAAAAAGCATATAGAAATAGTAAAAAAAGATCCAGATTTTGTAGTCTCTTTTGGTGGAGATGGTACTTTTTTTAAATCAGAATTTTTATATCCAAATCTTCCAAAAATTTATTTAAAAAATAGCAGAATAGGAAAATTGGCATTTGGAAAAACAAATGAAGAAATTATTTCTCATATTATAAAAAGTAATTTTCAAATTACAGAAAAGACAAAGCTCGAAGTTTTTTATAAAAATAAAAAAAAGATTGCGATGGGGGATATTTTAATTCACAATAAAGATCTTCATACTGCAATAAGAATGAAAGTGTATATAAATGACAGCCTGATACAAAAAGAAGAAGTGATAGGTGATGGACTATTAGTAGCCACACAACTTGGATCTACTGGATATTATAAATCTATCACTAGGAGCTACTTTGAAAGTGATGAAAATATTGGTCTTGCTTTCAATAATTCTATTGACCAGATAAATCACATTGTTCTTAAAAAAGAAAGAGAGATAAAAATTGAAATTACAAGAGGAATAGCAGAAGTTTTTGCTGATAATCAAAAAGATAGCTGGAAGCTCGATAAAGGCGATGAGTTATTTATTAGAGTTTCAAGTCAAAAATTAAAAATAGTATCATTTTAAGAAAATAATACTCTTATTTTCTATATAAAATCTTTGTGTTATTATATTAAAATATGGAAACAAAAGAATACGAAGACAAAATTACAACAAGAGAGATAGATTTTTCACAGTGGTATTTAGATATTATAAGAGTCGCTGATCTTGCTGAAAATTCTCCAGTGAGAGGAAGTATGGTCATCAAGCCATATGGATATGCTATTTGGGAAAATGTTCAAAAATTTTTAGATAATGAATTTAAAAAGCTTGATGTACAAAATGCATATTTTCCTCTTTTAATTCCAAAAAGTTTTCTAGAAAAAGAAGCAGAGCATGTAGAAGGCTTTGCTAAAGAGTGTGCCGTGGTCACCCATCACAGACTTGAAGAAAAAGATGGAAAGCTCGTACCAGCAGGTGAGCTTGAAGAACCTTATGTAATTCGTCCAACTTCTGAGACTATAATTTATGATGCATTTTCAAAATGGGTACGCTCATATAGAGATTTACCATTACTTATAAATCAATGGGCAAATGTGATGCGTTGGGAGATGCGTACAAGACCATTTCTTCGCACGTCTGAATTTTTATGGCAAGAAGGACATACTGCTCACGCTTCCAAGGAAGAAGCTGAGGAAGAAGCTTTTAAGATGTCTGGAGTTTATAAAAAACTAATTGAAGAAGAGTTGGCGATATCTCCTGTACTTGGTAAAAAGACAAATAGTGAGAAATTTGCAGGTGCTGATTATACAATCACTCTAGAAGCTCTTATGCAGGACGGAAAAGCTTTACAGACTTGTACTTCTCACATGTTGGGACAAAATTTCTCTAAATCATTTGATGTATCTTTTTTAAATGAAAAGCAAGAAAAAGAATATGCTTGGCAGACAAGCTGGGGTCTTTCAACTAGAATAATTGGAGCACTCATCATGTCTCACTCTGACGATAAAGGTCTAATCCTTCCTCCAAGGATTGCTCCTATTCAAGTAGTGATTATACCTATTTATGTAAATGAAGAAGATCAAATAAATGTGATGAATAAGGTAGAAGAATTAAATAAAACTTTTAAAGAAAATAATATTCGTACAAAAGTAGACAACAGAGAAGGCCGTCCAGGATTTAAATATTTTGAATGGGAAAGAAAAGGTGTGCCACTTAGAGTTGAAATTGGTCCAAAAGATTTAATAAATAAATCTGTAGTCGTAGTCGATAGACTTTCAGGTAAAAAAGAATTTATAGAAGAAGTAAATCTTTTAGATTTTGTTTCAAATAAATTAAAAGAAATACAAGATAAATTATTTGAAAATAATAAAAACTTTAGATCAGAAAACACAAGAGAAGTAAATTCATACGAAGAATTAAAAAATAATTTAGAAACTAAAAAAGGGTTTGCGTACGCATATCTTTGTGAAAATGAGGCTTGTGAAGAAAAAATAAAAGAAGAGACAGGAGCTACTACGAGATGTATCCCATTTGATCAAAAAATAGAAAAAGGTGAATGTGTTTTTTGTAAAAATGAGACAAATAGAAAAGCTTTATTTGCAAAGGCGTATTAGAAAGTTTTCAAAAAATAAAAAGCGAAATTATTCGCTTTTTATTTTTTTTATTTGTGATCTCAGATGGAATCGGACCATCATCTAGAGCTTAGAAGGCTCTCGTTCTATCCATTGAACTATGAGATCATCTTTTAGATAAAGTAAAAGTAATATAACAGATTTTGACAAAAAAATAAAGTGTTCTATTTTTCCTTTTAAGCATGTCTTTCTGTCATTAAATTTTTATAGTAGCCAGTTTGATTTTTGTGGGAGATAGAGGACTCGAACCTCTGACCTTCTCGGTGTAAACGAGTTGCTCTACCAACTGAGCTAATCTCCCATTATTTTATTTTGAGCCAAAACTGACTTTTTAACTCATTGTGATATAATAACTCAAAATTAGATTTTTCGCAAATCCTTTATAAACAAATCAGTCTTTTTGACTATATTTAGCTTAAAGTATTAGTATAAAATACTAAAAGTCTATTTTCTATAAAAATCTTAAAAATACTATGAAAATTCCAAAAATAAAAATTATTTATGAAAATGATAATGAGGTTATTATTGATAAACCAGCTGGTATCATGTCTCATCCTGATGGTAGAAAAGAAGAATATACTTTAGCTGATTGGTTAAAAGATTTTGTTAAATCAAAATTTAAAAAGAAAAAATGGGAAGATGTTTTGAGTGGTATAGGAGATGAAGGAAGAGAGGGTGTTGTACATAGACTTGATACAGGTACTACTGGTGTGATGATCTTTGCTCTTAATAAAAAAGCTTTTGCAGTTTTAAAAAATCAATTTTCATCTCACACAATTAAGAAAGTTTATCATGCGCTTGTAGTGGGGCATATTAAAAATGATACAGGTATAATAGATGCTGCTATTTCAAGAAGTAGATCAGATTTTAGAAAGAAAAATACAAAAGATGTTTTCACATATGATGGACAAGGCGATGTAAAAGGAAAAGAAAGAGAGGCTGTGACAAGGTATAAAGTCCTTGCAAGATTTAAAAATAAAAGTGGCACACCTTTTTCTTTTGTTGAATGTTATCCAGAGACAGGTAGGACACATCAAATTAGAGTTCATTTAAAATCAATTCGTCATCCAATACTTGGTGACAATCTGTATGGTGTAGGGGATTTGGAAAGGGAAAAATTACAAAAAGAATTTAAGACAAAATTAGACAGACCGCTTCTGCATGCTTATTCTTTAACTCTAAAGATTTTAGATGATAATAATAAAAAATTAGAAAAGACTTTTTATGCAAAAGAGCATACTGACATGATAAAAGTTTTAGAAGAATTGAAATAATCTCAATTTGTTTTTATTTGATTTTTGTGTTAATATTTATAAATTAAATAGATAATATTTAAGATAAAAAGCTGAGTTTAGACCGTCTTATTAATATTAAAAAATAAATAAAATTATTTTTCGCGGTAGTTTCTCACAAAATTAAATTTTGTAAAAGCTTCTTATATATCAACAACATGAAAACAACAATTAAATTTTCACAAGCAAATATAGAAGAAAGAAAAGCATTAGATTTTTCTTCTGGTGATACAGTAAAAGTCTGGAATAAACTTAAAGATAAAGATGGAAAGGTTCGCCTTCAAGCATTCGAAGGATTAGTTTTAGCAAGAAAGCACGGAAAAGATATTTCAGCAACTTTTACAGTAAGAAAAGTAACAAGTGGAGTAGGGGTAGAAAAAATTTACCCTCTATATTCTTCAAACATAGATAGAATAGAAATAATGAGAAGAGCAAAGACAAGAAGAAGTAAGCTTTATTATGTGAGAGAAAAAGCTTTAAGAGATGTTAGAAGAAAGTTAAAGACTGACACAAGATTTGTCAAAAAAGACGGTATCACTACAGCAGAATTAAAAAATGAAAATGTAGAAGAAGGTACAGAATAAATCAATAATAAAAATCCCTCGAAAATTTTCGAGGGATTTTTATTATTGATAAAATTAAGAATTTCTGTTATTATATAAATCTCAAAGAGATTATTTAAAAGATAATAAATAATGAATAAACTAATTTATTTAGATCTCTCGAGAGTGTAATGTTGAGGTGGTAAACAGCAAAGTAGCTTGCATACCTTTAGAGAAGAAATTCTTTCAACATTACACTAATTTTTTGCCCGGGTGTTGAAATTGGTAGACAAGCTACCTTGAGGTGGTAGTGCCGAAAGGCGTGCTGGTTCAAGTCCAGTCTCGGGCACACGGTGGATGATTCCATCAAGTTTGTTTAAATAATTTTAAAAAGACTTTAAAATTATTTTTGTATGGTGCCTATAGTGTAATGGTTAGCACTAGGGTTTGTGGAACCCTCAGTTCCGGTTCAAATCCGGATAGGCACACTAGTAAGATTCTTATAAATATTAATAATTTCCAGATGACTTTTTATATCTAATTTGATATAATTTTGACATAAATAAAAACTATATTTTATGATACAAGAATTTTTAAATGATGTAGGATTCAATGATAAAGAAATAAAGATATATCTAGCTCTCGTATCAGTAGATTCGTATTCAGTTTTAGAATTATCTAAAAAAACAAAAATAAGTAGAACTACAATTTATCCTATTATTGAAAACCTAAAGAAGAAAGGATTTATTTCAGAAAAGAAAGAAAATTTAAAAGTAAAATATTTTGCAGAATCTCCAGAAAGATTAAATACATTTTTATCAGAACAGTCTTTGAAATTAGAAGAGCAACAAATGAGATTAAAAGATATCATTCCTCAAATAAAAAGTATATCAAAAGAATCTGGGCAAGCTCCAGTTTTAAAATATTATGAAGGAAGAGAAGGGGTTTTAAATTCTTTAAAAGATTTTTTTGAAATAGAAGAGTCAGAAGGTACTGCGTATTTTGTGTATCCTTTAGATATAATAAGTAATCTTTTTTCAAAAAAAGAATTAGAACCATCAAAAAAAAATAGAACAAAAAAGAATATAAAAGGTCAAGTTATCTATACATCAAAAAATATAAGAGAATCTGACTTATTGTCTGAAAGAGTAAGGGTGGGATATATAGGAGAAGATGACCCTATAAAGTGTGATGTTATGATATATAAAGATAAGGTAAGATTTATAACACTAGGAAATTCTCTTTCTGCTATATATATTAGAAACAAGGATGTGGCTGACACTTTAAAATTCTTATTTGAAGAAGTATATAAAAAATACAAAATTAAAAAGAAATAAAAAAACAACCCGTAAAGGGTTGTTTTGCCTAATTAGGCTTTGCTGAATAAAAGCGTCTTTTAATCTTGCATAGTTTAAATAGGTTTTTTAGTTTTCTTGTATTACAGATAGTCCAACTTTAAGCTAAAGATTTTAGCTAAGAACAATTCGAAAGATTGAAAATTTTTTAATCTTTTTTCTTTTGATTTCAAGAAAACTTAAACAGGATTTAAAAGAGCTTTTTACCATACGTCTCCCATGGTGATTTTTTTAAGTTAATAATAAAATTACTATGTATATAGTAGCAAATTAAAATTTGTTTGTCAAATATTGATTAAGTTTGTTTGTAGTGACTTTCTGACATATCTAATATTTATCCTTTAAAATAAAGATTATTTTGTCTAAAAATTTAGAAAATGTAAAAATATGTCAAAAATAATTGACAGATTATTAATAATCTGTTAAATTCTTTACATCTAGTTAGCTCTAGATAAAAGTTCTTTGAAATACTTCCAAAACATTTTAAAGGTTTAATAACATTGTGGTGACAAAAATATTAACCTTTAAAATGTTTTGGATAAAAATAGTATCTACTTTCAATTTTCTAAAGTTGAAGTAGGGGCGGTGACCAACCGTATCACACCTAAAAAAAAGGTGAGATGAGAGAATGTTTGTTCGCAGCATGCGAAAAACATTTCTTGGAGATATTCTCTCCAAGATAAGAAATTTATTTTATGGCAAAATAAGTTTCTACTTAAAACAGGCACGCAATACATAACTCCTCTAAGAAATGTCTTACGAGAAGAACTTTTTTTTGCCAAAAAAAAAGAGTTCGTTGAGTGCGTCTTCTTGGTAACAAGGAGAATATGTTTAGGAGAAGCTATGTGCACATAGCTTCTCCTCTTTATCAAGGTCTTAAATATTATTTGAGATTTTGTAGAGAATTGTTCATTATTAAAATTAAATAAAATATGTACCATACTTGGAATTTTAATATTTTGGTTCAAGAAAATTTGATAGTGTTTTATAAATAATTATCAAGTCGTAGAAAAATTTATAAGGAGAAGCTTTTGTAAAAGCTGTAGTACATATAATAGGGTTCTGGTATACCCACATCTGCAGATGAAAGCCAGGGAGGGAGAATGGACGAAGCCTAATTATAAATTCGTCCACATTATTCAATTCATAAAGAAGTTTGTGGATTGATAGTGAAGAAAATTTGTTCATTTAAAATTAAGAATATGCAATATACATTTGATAGCGAAAAAGCAGATCGCTATGGTAAGACAGTTGTACTTTCTGTATCAGGGGATGAAATAGAAAAAGCTTCAGAAGAAGAAGTTGAAAATTTCATCGAAGGTATGAAAGTATTGCTTGGTGCAATATTACCTAGCCAAACAACAGGCGGTAACAAAGTTTTGTTTAACTTTGCTGGATGTAAAACTCCAGAGAATTTAAAAAAATAAACAAAGGAGAAGACGTGCCTAATAGTAAAATCGTCAACAAAGCTTTCCAACTATGAGAGTGTATATCGCAGACTGGGCTAATCCACGAAGTGTGTATGAGAAGGACGGGAAATTATTTCTCCAAGTTTCTGCCGGACACATTGACTGCCCTATCTGTCAGTCACGCATAAGGTTCGTTAGTGAGACTTTGCATCGCAGAGGAATCAATAATGACGTTATCGTGAATGATAGTAGGACCGTGGCTGACATAGGATTACCAATGCCAAAAGAAGGTATCACAATAGATGTGTATCTTCAAGAAGCATTAGGTGTCAATGTCAGAGTAGTCTAAACGTCTAGGAAAAGTCCAAACAAGGTGAACTGAACAATAGTAAGTAATATCCTGCTGGCTAAGATGAGTAAACATCTTGAAACTGAAAAAAATCAGAGAATTTTTTAATTCTCTATCTGTCTCGAGATGTGTATTTCGACTGATGAGTCTAAAAAGACGAAACAGAAAATTGTTCATTGAAAAATTAAAACTTATTATATGTATAACAGTAATAGTGATCAAATAGCAGTACCTGTTGCAATAAAAAATCTCTGGCCTGAAATTTATAAGGATATCCAAGCCGAAGTTAAAGAGCCAGTCGAATTAGAAAAACCTTTTGAAAAAAGAGTTAGAGAGATTCTAAAAAAGCATTTGGGAGGTGAGCTGATTAGAACTAATCCTGAATACACGAAGTTTTTCAAAGATGCTCTCAGATTAGCTATAAATTTGCAGACAGATAAGATTTTGTATAAAATCGAAAAAGGTCGAGCAAAATATGGTGAAGCTAGACATTCGAAAGGGAGAATTTCTAGAGAGTCAGAGGATTAGAAAGGAGAAAGGACGAAGCCTAATTATAAATTCGTCCACATTATTCAGTTTATAAATTCATAAAATTTGTAGATTGATAGTGAAAAATATTTGCTCATTCAAAAAAATATACATGAGAAGACCTCGTGATCGTATTTGCTTATAAAAGTATAAGAAAAAACCCAAGTAAAGATAATTGAAGTACAGTAGATTATCCTCTGGTAAGGTTTTAGATATCTGATCAGTATTGAATTTTCCTTAAAAATCTGTAGTCCAAAAAGTCGTAGTTACTTTTTGAGCTAGAGATTTTAAAAAATTAGTGTTATTAAAAATCCTTCTTTGAAGGGTTTTTTTATTTGTATTATCTAGCACAATATGATATTAAATAATTAATCGACAAAATTTGCGAAAGCATAAACTGAAGATTAAATGAAAAAATCCTGCCAAAAAGGCAGGATTTTGTTACTCAGTATCAAAGAAGTTAACAAGGAGGAAAAGGTATTTCTAGTTGTGTATATCTTAATGAAGAGAATGAACAGGGAAAATATTTTGGATTTTGTTTTGTAAAATTTTTTTTAATAAATTTTAACACATCCCAAAATTCACATCTATCAAGCTTCATTAAAAATGTAAATACGTCACCAGAGGTCCCACAACCAAGACATTTATAGCCCCATCCTTTTAAAAATTTATTATAATAAAGATTAAAAGAAGGTGTCTTTTCTTTATGAAAAGGGCAAGTGCACACATAGTATGTACAGGCTTTATTTGAAGGCTTTAAATCTCTTACTCTGCTCCCAACAACTGAAAGTATAATTTCTTTTGTCTTGTATATACTGGTATCTGTCCATCTAGATGACCACTTTTTTATCATAGTACTATTTTTAACTGGGTTCATTATAGTAAATAATTTTTATTTTGCAAATCGATATTTTATTTTAATTTATTTTCTAATAAATACATTAAATGTTAAAATTAAAATATGAATCAATTAAATCAAGAAGAAAAAAAAGTAATAATAGATAAAGGTACAGAAGCACCTTTTATTGGTGAATATGTAAATAATAAAGAGACAGGAGTGTATGTCTGCAGACAATGTAATGCTCCACTTTATAATTCAAAAGATAAATTTGAATCTACTTGTGGCTGGCCAAGCTTTGATGCTGAGATAGAAGATGCTATTAAAAGAGATTCATATATTGATTCTATGTATGGCCAAGAGATAGCTTGCGCAAAATGTGATGGACATCTAGGACATATATTTGTAGGCGAAAATTTTACAGATAAAAATATTCGTCATTGTGTAAATTCTATTTCAATGAATTTATACCAGGTAAATAAAAAATATTGATAAATAATAATTTAAAAAACTTGGATACAAATTTATGATCAAAAAAATAATTTTAGCTGGAGGATGTTTTTGGGGATTAGAAGATTTAATAAGAAAGCAAAATGGAGTAGTAAATACTGAAGTGGGATATACAGGAGGAAAAGTAGGAAATCCAACATATGAAAATCATACAGGCCATGCAGAAGCATTAGAAATAGAATACGATACAGAAAAGACTTCATGTAAAAATCTTTTAGACTTTTTCTTTCAGATCCATAATCCTACAACTTTAAATCAGCAAGGGGGTGATATAGGAAACTCTTATAGATCTGCTATTTTTTATCAAAATGAAGAAGAAAAAAAAGAAGCAGAAGAATTTATAAATATAGTAAATAAATCTAAGCGTTGGCAGAATCCAGTAGTCACTACTCTTGAGCCATTTGTAAAATTTTATAAAGCTGAAGATTATCATCAAGATTATTTATTAAAAAATCCAAATGGATATACTTGTCATGCTATTTATTTTGATAGTTATTTAAAATAAATAAAAAATCCCTGTAGATCAATACAGGGATTTTTTCCAAAAATAGTTTTTAAGCAGCTTTTCTAATTTTCTTTTCAGTCACTTTTTTTGGAATCAAAACATCTTGTTTTTTAGGTTTACGAGGGGTCTCTCTTTTTTTTCTAGATACACCTTTTTTAACTTTTTTTTCTCTTGTTAATTCTCTTGCAAAACTAGACATAAACATTTTTTTTAGATTAAAAATAAAAAAACTATCTGTTGTCAGTATAACATAAAATAAAGAAAAAGCAATACCTTTTTAACATAATAAAAAACTATCAAATATTTGATAGTTTTAATATTTTAAAGATTAGATTTTTAATCTAGAAAGTCCATCTCTAGTATAGTCATTGTAGGCTAAGATCTCCCAAGGAGAATACTTATCCAATATTGGCTTATTCATATTTTTTATTTGCTCTTCTTCATCTAAATCTTCTTTATCATCTAAAATATTATCAAAGAATTTTTTTATAGGTCCAAGAATTTTTTTCTTTGGATCGTATTTTATTAAGGTTAAAGCAGCGTTATCAGCAGAATTGTAAAGACCCATTTCTGCGTACTGTCTTACTGTCAAAGTCTCACCATATAGTAGTGTTGATAAAAACATTTTTAAAAATATACCATGAGTAACACACAGATTACGTTTTACTCCATTTTCAATTAAATATTTTTGTGCAGCTATTGCTCTATTTTTTAGGTCTTGAAAATTTTCCTCATCTGATATACGAAGATCTGGCTCATGAATACTTTTGTCCATCATATCCACAAAAGATTTAGCTTCTGGATCGTCATAAGTTTTACCTACTATACTAGTAGGATTTTTTCTTTCTCCTAAAAGTGGGGTTATGATTATTTTATCTTCACTTAATTTTATATGTGAATTTATTATGCCTGCAGTTTCTCTGGTTCTTTCAAAAGGGGATACAAACATTTTATCAATTCTCATTCCAGCTATTCTTTTTGCTACTTCTTCCACTTCTGCTATCCCATTAGGAGAAAGTGCTCCTTCTTCTCCTTGTCTTTTGTGTTCTTTATTCATTATGGTCTCACCATGTCTTACTAGATAGTAGTATTTTATAAACATATTTTTTTATTTTTTTAATTATAATAGAAATATTATTTATTACAAAATTTATTTTTACTTTTTAGATAAAAAGTATGAATAATTCAATATTTTTCCACAACAGTATAATGACATTTTTATGAATTTATAAGGTCTTTGATATATAATGATAAGTGTAATATACACTTAATTCTATGACTATTCAGAATATTGAAGATGTAATGGATCGTATCATGAGCTTAAATAGGAATTTAAACGAAGAATCTCTTCGCACTCTTTTGTCTGCAAGTGGTTGGGATAAAGGGGACATAATAGAAGGAATAAGAATTTTTAAAGTAAGAGCTGGTGGTATGACAAATGCATTTTCACCTATAGTAAATACACCTTCTCCCGATCAAAGTGTAAAAATAGAAACTCAACCAATAATTCAACAGGAAAATTATTCTTTTAATATTAAACCAAAAGAAGAAGAAAAAGTAGAAGAAGCTCCTTTGATAGTGTCAGAAATAAAAGAGCCTTCCTTGATAGTACCAGAGACAAAAGACGTCAAAAAAGAAAATATATCACTTCCAACTCCAATTATAGAAGAAGATTTAGATAAAAAACCAAAAAAGACATTACCTGCAAAGATTTTTACTATAATATTAATTTTAATACTCATAGTGTTGTCTGTACTTTATATGTATCCAAATCTTTTTAGTAAAGTTTTTAATTCTTTTGAAAAAGAAAATATACAATCTCAAACTGTAAACATCCAGACACAAAATATTCCAAATACAAAACAAAAAATTACAGAAAATGATTTTTCATCATCGACAGACACAATTTCTGATAATTTATCCTCTACAACTTTAGATAATTTATTGAAAGAAGTATCAAGTCTGAGAAGTGAGTTGAATAGTTATAAAGAAGCATCTCAATCTAGTAAGACAATAGTAAAATATATTTCTCAAAAAGGAGCAGCTGGAAAAAATGGTAGAGGAATAGTCTCAGTATCTGCTACATCTACGGGATTTATAATTAATTATACAGATAATACTACTACCGTGATACCTTACTCTACTACTACTATTTTAAATATTATAAATTCAAATTCTGTATGTTTTAGAGATGTCTCTTCATCTACTTTTCCAGCTATAAATGATATATGTTTAAATCGTGAAGCTGTATCAAAATTGATAGCGTCTTCTAGTATCTCTCATTAAGTTCAAATGTTAAGGAAGTATTTATTGCATGATACAATATATATATTATCAAAAATAAATTAATCTTAAAAAATATGGAAAATAAATGTCCAATATGCAATCAAGATTCTAAAAATTGCAATTGTAAAAGAAAAGGAAAAAAGTTGATCTTTTTATTAATAATATTTTTAGCAATATATTTTGGCATAATTAATGCTACAAAAATATATACTAACTCTACTAATCCTCACACAATCACTGTATCAGGTAAAGGAGAGATCTCAGCTGTACCAAATATAGGAGTGATAACTTTTACAGTACGCTCAGCTGATACAGCAGGAGATACTCAGAAAATGCAATCAGACATTGCTGCAGTAACAGGAAATGTATTTTCTAAATTAAAATCTCTAGGTGTAGAAGAAAAAGATATAGAAACTACAAATTATCAGGTAAATCCAAAATACGGCACACAATCTTGCTCTTCAAAAGTACAGACAATGACTTATCCAGCAGTATCTTGTAATACAAATGTTGTCACCGGATATGAGGCTAGTGAATCTGTAAATGTAAAAGTGAGAGATACAAAAAATATATCTGAAGTATTATCTATTATTGCTGATTCAAAAATAACAGAAGTCTCTGGTCCAAATTTTGAATTAGACAATATAGACAAATTAAAAGATGAAGCAAGAGATAAGGCTATAATAGATGCAAAAGAAAAAGCCAAATCTCTAGGGAAATCCTTAGGAGTAAAAATAAATAAAATTATTTCTTTTTCTGAAGATAATGGAGGAGGGTATCCTATGATGATGCTAAAGGCCACATCTTTTGATTCTGGAGTTTCTGAAGCATCTCCATCTCCAAATATAGCAGCAGGGGAGCAAAAGATAACTTCAAATGTATATATTACTTTTGAAATTGATAATTAATATTTAAAAATACATGGATGTGGAAGAATTAAAAAATAAAAAAGAAGCATTAAAAGTAGAAAATAAAATTAGAACTTTTGCAGAAAAGCATCTCAAGACTCTTTTAGGTTTAGATGATTCTCAAGATATATATAAAAAGTCTAAAGAAGAAATAGACAAGGAGATAGAAAATAAAATTGATGCTGATGAATTTATTGAAAAAGATAAAAAAGAAGAAGAAAAAATAAAAACCAAGTCTCTTTATCGTAGTGGTAAAGCTGCAAAAGAATCTATAGATGAGGCTTCTTCAGAAATAGTGGGAGAATTAAAAAATATAAATAAAATCAAAAAAGAAAAATTTGCTAGCAAACTCGAAAAAGAATCAGGACCTATAATATTTGGAGAATTTGAATTTCCTAATAGATATATTAAAAATAAATGGCCAAAATTGCATGATGAGGTAAAAGATCTAGTTTATTCACAAGCTTCTGAGGAAGAACCTCTAGAAAAAAGAGTCAGGACAGTTCTTAAAAAATATCTAGGAGCTGATAATATTAGAAATAAAGATGAATATAAAAAATTCTTTCATCAAGTAATTAAATTTGCTATTAATCTCGATACTGATAAACTTTTTAACAGGATCGAAAAAGGACGTAAAAAATATAATATACAAGCTGTCCAAGCAGGAGATTATAAGTCTACTAAAGCTAATCTTGATAAATAATAGAATAAAGAAATAGAAGTGGTTTATATTTGACTTCTATTTTAAAAGAGAGTATATTGTATATATAATTTTAAGACGCCGGAAAGGCGTTTTAAAAATGAAAAAATTATGAATAGTATTATAAATTATTTAAAATCAGTAAAAGCAGAGTTGGTTCATGTTGTATGGCCAACAAAAAAAGCAACCATTAATCACACTATACTTGTGATTTTGATTTCTGTTTTTGTAGCAATATTTCTTTTTGAATTGGATAATATTTTTGCTTTTATTTTGGGTCTTTTTATTAAATAAGTTTAAGTATTTTTTTAAAACAAATATATGGCAAAACAAGAACTTGGTGGAGAAAGACATTGGTATGCGATACACACTTATAGTGGTTATGAAAATGCAGTGTTGCGTAATCTAAAACAAAAAATAATATCTCAAGATCTTCAGGAGAAGATTTTTAGCGTTATTGTCCCTGTAGAAAAAAAAATTAAAGTAAAAGGAAGTAAAAGAGTGGAAATAGAGGAAAAGATTTATCCAGGATATGTATTGGTTGATATGATTGTAGATGATGATTCATGGTATCAAGTAAGAAATACTCCACGTGTCACAGGATTTGTTGGTAGTGGCACAACTCCAGTACCTCTTGCACAAAAAGAATTAGATTATATCTTTTCAAGAATGAAGGAGTCTGACACTATACACGATATTTCTGTTGAGCCAGGAGAAATGGTCTCAATAATCGATGGTCCGTTTAAGGATTACGAAGGAAAAGTGGACGAAGTAGACAGATCAAGAGGAAAATTAAAAGTATTGGTATCTATGTTTGGAAGAGAGACACCTCTTGAATTAGACTTTTTACAGGTAAAGAAATTATAATAATTATATTTGAAAAATTATAAAATTGTGTTAGAATGCACAAATTAAGAATTAAAACTATGGCTAAAGCAAAAAAAATACTAAAATACGTAAAGGTTGAGATTGAGGCTGGTAAAGCTATGCCAGCTCCTCCGCTTGGTCCTGCTCTTGGACAGGCTGGAGTACAAATAGGAGATTTTGTGAATAAATTTAATACAGCCACAAAAGATATGAAAGGTATTCTTCCTGTTAAGATTTATGTTTATGAAGATAGAACTTATGATTTTGTTATCAAGTCTCCAACAGCAACATATCTTTTAAAAGAAGGAGCTGGAATCAAAAAAGGATCTGGAAAAAACAAAGTTTCTCGTGCTGGATCAATCAGTAAAGAAAAGGTTCGTGAAATAGCAGAAGCAAAAATGAAAGATCTTACAGCAAATACAGTAGAGGAAGCAATGAAGATTATAGAAGGATCTGCAAGAAGTATGGGTCTTGAGGTAGAGAAATAAATATAAAATATTTATAAATAGCTTTAAAAATAAAAAACCTGACAAATTTTGTCAGGTTTTTTTATATTACTGTTTTAGACTTTAAAGAGAGTTTTCTTTCTCTCTTTTTTCATAAAAAGTAATAGAATAATTTGGATCATTTAAAAAATCAGTGAAAGGTCCTTCTTTTATTTTGAAATCTTTTTCAAGATTTATTGAAAGTAAGGCCTTACATTTAAAAACAATTTCATTTTCAGGGATTTCTTTTTCTACTGTAGTCAACATTACAATGTCTGCTATTTTTAATGCTTCTTCCCATATACCTTTACCTCCAATAAACCAGATTTCTTCTGTATCTGGATTTATTTTTTTAATATCATTAATAGCATCTTGAATACTTTTAGATGTTATTGTACCATCTTGATAAACTGTCTCTTTACTTGTAATTACACTATTTATTCTTCCTTTTAAAAAAGACGGGATATTTTCTTTTGTTGTAAATCCCATCACAACGGCATTTTTGCCATTTTTTAAAGTGATAGCTTTAAAGTTTTTAAAGTCTTTAGGTATATCCCAGGGTATACCATTTTTTCTAGGTGATAGATCACTTTTTGATTCCACAGCATATACACCATCTTGGTTTATCGCTGCAATAATTCCAATTTTCATTTTTTTACAATTTAATAATGAACAATATTTTTTATTTTTTATAATTACTAATCTCATATTACCATTTTTGTATTATTTCGCAATATTGATTTTAAAAATTCTTTTTAATATGATTAGACCAGTTTCGTTATTTTTTAAATTTAAAATTTTTAAGAATGAAGACTTTTTCTCTAAAAGAAAATGAATTCATTTCCCAAGAGTCTTTTCAAGTGTTGATAGATTGTCTTTTTATTATTGTTTTAAAACAAACAAGGACTATGATGTCTTTTGAAGGAATTCAGTCTTTAGCTTCTTCAATTAAAAACAATGGACAACAAAATCCAGGTATAATCTTTGCTTTTTCAAGAAACCATGCCAAAAAATATTTAGATAATATAAATAAATTATGGCATAGACAATATAAACTAGAGGATTTTGAAATTGTTTATATACAAGAAAAGCAAAATGATTATTATTTATTTTTAGTGGCTGGCCATAGAAGACTTGAAGCTGTAAAGATCGCAGAGCAAAAATATTTAGCTAATATTTATTTTGGTAAGACATTTAAAGAAGCTATAACTGCTCAATATGAAGAAAATTTTCATGAGGAAATTCCTTTGTATGATCTTGTAAATTTTGCATCATTTTTCTGGGTTATGTCTAAGACTGAAGATGAAAAATTAACTCTTAAATCTTTTGCAAAAAGTATTCACAAAAGTACTAGTTGGCTTTCAAATGCATTAAAGTTTACAAGTTTACCATTAAGTATTCAAGCTCTGATCAATGAATCTGAGATTTCTAAAGGTATCAATTATTCGACAATGATAGAATTTGCAAAATTTTATGAATTGTCTATTAAAAAAGAAAAACCTTTAGATGAAGATTTATTATTATCTTTAGTAAGTCAATGTGTGACTCATAAATATAATCTTTCAAAAGTGAAAGAGTTTATAGAGTGTAGAAAGCAAGAGCTTTTTGGTCAACAACTTTTATTTGAGCTAAAAAGTGAAGAGATTAATAGCAGCACATTAAGAGAATTACGCACTAGAGTCACTTTAGATGTGTCTAGAGTGGATAGTTATTTAAATGCTGTAGAACCTATAGCTAGAAGGCTAACTAAAAAAGCTAGATTTATTGGTAAAGTAGTTTTGCAAAAAGGAAAAGATTTGGGAAATGCTCTGACAAGCAAATAGAATATATTATTTTATTTGCTTGTTTTTATTTTCTCGATTTTCTGTTAAAATAAACTCAATAAAGATTATGACAATACTAGACTTATTAAAAAAAGAAATAGCACACATATCATACAGATTAAATTATTTATCTAGTAGTGAAGCTGATGGTTTAGAAAACGAAAAATTTAAATTTGATGTGTCTTTTATAGACACTGTAAATAGTAAGTTTGGAGATATTTCTACAAATATATCTTTAGTACTCGCAAAAAAGACAGGGAAAACTCCAAAAGAAATAGGAAGTGAAATAATAAAAGAGATTAATTTTAATATTGAGAGTGAAAAAGATTTATCCAAAATAATAAAAGAAGCGAATTTAGCTGCAAATGGATTTGTAAATTTATTTTTGAAAGAAGAATTTTTAATAAATGAAGTAGAAAGGATTTCTAATTTAAAATTTATAGATACAAAATTTACAAACAAAAAAGTATTAGTAGAGCATTCGTCTCCAAATCTTTTTAAACCATTTCATATTGGGCATCTTATGAACAATACAATAGGTGAGAGTATTGTGCAGATGATGAAATATACAAATGCAGATCTAAAAACAGTATCTTTTCCTTCTGATATTTCTATTGGTATTGCAAAGGCGATTTATATTATAAAGTTGGATTTAAAAAATGCTGTAGAAAATTTAAACTCTTTTAACGACAGTGATTTTATTGAAAAAATAGTTTCCTATTTAGGTGATACATATGTTCGTGGGGTTAAATTTTATGATGAAAATTTAGATAAGCAAAACGAAATAAAAGCCATAGCCAAAAATCTTTTTGAAAAAAATATAAATACAGAAGATTGGAAGATCTTTGAAAAAGCTAGAAAAATAAATGTAGAATATTTTGAAAAAATATTAGATTTTTTGGGATCTAGTTTTGATAAACTCATTTATGAATCTGAAGCAGGAATAAGTGGAGAAAGAATAGTAAAAGAAAATTTGAATCTAGAAAATAATGAAGAAGTGTTTGAAATTGGAGAAGGTGGCGCAATAGTCTTTGATACAAAAAGAAAGAAAAATAATGAAAGTGATGAGACCATAAAGAGTGTATTTATAAATAGTGAAGGACATCCTACATATGAAGCAAAAGATATAGGGCTTTTTAAATTAAAGCAAGAATATTTTGATTTTGATTACAATTTTTTTATTACAGATACTGAACAGATCCCACATTTTGATGTTGTGATTCAAGCAGCAAGAGAGCTTGGTCAAAAAATGAATAATAATGAATGGAAAAAGATAGCAGAAAAAAGTGAGCATATCCCTCATGGAAGACTCAATCTAAAAGGAGGTAGAATGTCTAGCAGGCTTGGAAATGTTTTAAGTGTCGAGGATACTTTGCATTTAGTTAATGTGAAAGTAGTAGAAAGACTTTCAGAAAAGACAAAAGATTTAGAAAATAATTTAATAAAAAATATTTCTCTTTCTGCATTAAAGATTGCAATTTTAAAATCAAAACCTGGTCTTAATATAGATTTTGATTTTGAAACTTCACTTAATTTTGAAGGAGCGACTGGTCCATATCTTCTTTATACATATGCAAGGGCAAATTCTATTTTGGAAAAAGGAGAAATTGGATCTCTTAAAAATTTCAATACTTCTTTTATATCAGAAAATAATCTTCCTTTAATTAAAAAAATAACAGAATTGGAAGCTATTGCTAAAAAAGGCATAGAAGATATAGCTCCACAATTAATAGTAAAATATCTTTTTGAATTAGCTCAAAGCTTCAATACTTTTTATGGAAAAGAAAAGATTTTAAGTGAAGATAAAGAAAAGACAGAAGCAAATCTGTTTTTAGTGGATAGATTTAAAAATACATTAAAATTCACAATGAACATAATAGGAATTAAAGAAGTGGAAAGAATGTAAAATTATGGAAATAAGAAAATTAGAAAAAGAAAATTTAGAAGATACTTTAAAAATTTTACATCAAGACACACTCAGATATGCAGATGGAGATTATCCTGGTCCTGGATGGGTAGGAGATATGATAGAAAATAAAGAAAGATGTTTTGCTTTTGGGTTATTTGAAGAAAATGTTTTAGTGTCAGTATTGCTTTCAGAAAAATTAATTCATAAAGGCTGCATTCTCTGGTATATAGCAACTGATCCTGAAAAAAGAAGTCTCGGATATGGAGGAAAATTATTAGAATATTTTGAAGAAGTTGTAAAAAGTGAAGGATTAAAATGGATTTTCTTAAATGCTACTGAAGACTCTTTAAACTTTTATAAAAAGCATGGATTTATCACTTCTAAATACTCAAAAGTTTATGAGCATGTAAAAGAGTTTTAATTTTGAATTTTAATATTTTCTGATATAATATCTACATAAAAGCGTTGAAGGATCTAATCACTCTGGAGCTATGGGAAGAAAGTCGAAAGATAAGTAGAGCCCAATCAACAAGGCTAAATAAGTAATTATTTAGTGAACAAGGTGGTACCGCGAAGAAAAATATTTTATTTTAAAATCGCCCTTGACTCGAAAGAGTTTTGGGTGGTTTTTTTATCAATATCAATATCAAATTAAAATTATGAACGAAAAAGCAAAATCAATAAATGAAAAAGAACTTGAAGTATTAAAATTCTGGAATGACAACAAAATTTTTCAAAAAAGTTTAGAAAAGCCAGCAGGGGAAAGTTTTGATGAAAGTTTTACATTTTATGATGGCCCTCCTTTTGCTACAGGTATGCCACATCATGGACATCTTCTTGCTGGGACAATCAAAGACACTATTCCAAGATTTCATACTATGAATGGAAAGCATGTGCGTAGAGTATGGGGTTGGGATTGTCACGGTCTTCCAATTGAAAATTTGATAGAAAAGAAATTTAATTTAAATTCAAAAAAAGATATTGAAGAATTTGGTATTGAAAAATTCAATAAAGCAGCAGAAGAAAGTGTGTTTACTTATGAAAAAGAATGGAAAGAAATAGTACCAAGATTTGGAAGATGGGTGGATATGGAAAATTCTTACAAGACCATGGATGCAAATTATACAGAGTCTGTATGGTGGGCTTTTAGTGAATTATTTAAAAAAGGTTTAGTATACGAAGGAAAAAAGAGTATGCATATTTGTCCAAGATGTGAGACTACTCTTGCTCAATCTGAAGTTTCTCTCGCTTATAAAGATCTTACAGATATTTCTATAACTGTAAAATTTGAGCTTGAAGATGAGCCAAATACTTTTGTACTTGCTTGGACTACTACTCCATGGACGATACCTGGCAATGTGGCTCTTGCTATAAATAAAGAATTTGAATATGTGAAAGTGGAAGCGACAAAAAAAGAAAATAAAAAGACAGAGTCTTTTATTCTTGCAAAAGACAGATTTGAAAAAGTGTTTGAAGTTTTTAAAGATGATTTTGAAGATATAAGAGTGATAGATACATTTTCTGGAGAAAAACTAATTGGTAAAAAATACAAGGCACCTTTTTTTGTTAGAAGTATATTGGAAGCCAATAAGATAGTAGGTGATGCAGATTTTAATTTTTATAAAATCTGGGATGCTGAATTTGTGACTCTCGATACAGGTACAGGTGTTGTACATATTGCTCCAATGTTTGGTGAAGATGACAACAATCTTGCAAAAAAATACAATCTTCCCAGACTACGTCATGTAAATATGGATGGATCATTTGATAGAGACGTGATAGATGAGCTTTACGATAAAGATAGAGGTATTTTTGTAAAAGCTGATGAGTCTACACAGTTAAAAGAAATTAAAAAAATATTTGTAAAGACAAAAGATGATAATCAGGGAGCTGATATTTTAATGATTAAATATTTAGCAAAGAGAGGTCTGCTTTTTTCAAAAGAAAAAATAATACACTCATATCCTACTTGTTGGAGATGTGAGACCCCATTACTTAATTATGCTACAAGCTCTTGGTTTATAGATGTGCCAAAGATAAAAGACAAACTTTTATCTGAAAATAAAAATATAGAATGGATCCCAGAAAATATACGTGATGGAAGATTTGGAAAATGGCTCGAAGGAGCAAGAGAATGGGCAGTGTCTAGAAGTAGATATTGGGGAGCTCCAATTCCAATATGGAAAGAGATAGGGGGTGAGGAGATAAAAGTTATAGGATCTATAAAAGAGCTGGCTGATTTAAATATTAACAAACAAAAAAATGAATATTATATTATCCGCCATGGAGAAGCTGGACATAATGTAGAAGGTATAGAAGATACAGAAATGGATCCAAATAATCATCTTACAGAGCTTGGAAAGACTCAGGTGATGGATACTAAAAAAAGAACAAATGTTGATTTTGATTTGATAGTATCTTCTCCATATTTAAGAACAATTGAAACAGCTGAGCTAATGTCTAATGGACAAGAAATTATCATAGATGAGAATTTTAGAGAAATAGAACTTGGAATTTATAATAAACAAAAAGGATCAAAAATCTTTGAGGATCTTGGTATAAGCTATCTTAAATTTAATACAAAGATCGGTGGAGGTGAAAGTCATGGAGACGTCATGAATAGAATGATGAGAGGTATTTATAATTTAGAAGAAAAATATGTAAATAAAAAGATTCTAATAGTGACTCATGGTGCACCAATGAGAATGGCTCAGACAGGAGCCAAGCTTTTGACAGAAGAAAATTTAATTAAAGATGAATTATCAAATAATATTATTCTTTATCCAAGAAACGCAGAAATTAGAAAACTTGATATAAAAATAATACCAAGAGATGAGAAAGGAAAGATAAACCTACATAGACCTTATATAGATAATGTAAAAATATTGAGCTCTTCTGGAAAAGAAATGGAAAGAGTAGAATATGTGTTTGATTGCTGGTTTGAGTCAGGTTCTATGCCTTATGGACAATTTCATTATCCTTTTGAGAATAAAGAATTATTTGAAAAGAATTTTCCTGCAGATTTTATTGCTGAAGGTCTTGATCAGACTAGAGGATGGTTTTATTCATTGTTAAATATTTCTGTAGGTCTATTTGATAAATCTGCATATAAAAATGTGATAGTAAATGGACTTCTTCTTGCTGCTGATGGTGAGAAAATGAGTAAGAGTAAAAATAATTATACAGATCCTATGGTTTTAGTTGAAAAATTTGGAGCCGATGCATTTAGACATTCTTTACTTTCTTCATCTGTGATGTGTGCTGAAAATATTCCTTTTTCTGATAGTAATGTAGAAGAATCTTATAAGAAAATTATTTCTAAGTTAGAAAATGTTTTTAGTTTTTTTGAGATGATTAATGATAAATCTATTTTTGCTAAAGTGTTATCTACAAATAAAAAAGACATCACAAATGATATTGATATTTGGATACTCACTAGATTGAATGAGATTTTAGTATCTACCACAAAAGCTATGAATAACTACAGACTGGATACAGCTACACGATCTTTTGAAAAATTTATAGATGATTTATCTACATGGTGGCTAAGAAGAAGTAGAGAAAGGTTGAAAGGCGAATATGGGAATACAGAAGAAGAGAAATTGAATAATAAAATAATATCACAATATATACTTCATACTACATTAAATGATTTATCAAGAATCATTGCTCCTTTTATGCCTTTTATAGCAGAAAGGGTTTATCAAGGGATAAATATAGAAAATGCTAAAAAAAGAGAATCTGTACATTTGGAGTCTTGGCCTACAGAATTTCTAAAAATAGATCAAGACATATTAAAAGAAATGGAAATTATCCGTGAATTAGTACAAAAAATATTATTTATTAGACAAAATTTAAAAATAAATGTTCGTCAGCCTATGGGTAGACTCATATTAGGCAAAGATTATAAAACTCTTTCAGAAGATAATCTTAGAATTCTTATAGATGAGGTAAATTTTAAAGCTGTAGAAATAGATGAAGATATAGCTGAAAATAAATATGAAGAAGGAGCTAAGTGGCTATTTCACAAATTTGATAAAGAGAACACATGTTCTTCTATTATTATAGATAAAGAAATAACTCCAACTTTAAAAAGGGAAGGTGACTATAGAGAGCTTGTACGCAAAATAAAAGATATAAGAAAAGAAAATAATCTAACTCCAAATGATTTAGTGTCTTTAAATTTTGAGACAAATAAAAACAGGATTGATTTTGTAAAATCTTTTGAAGAAGATCTAAAAAAAGATTGTAAACTTTCAGAAATAAAATTTACAGAATCAGAAAAAGAAGAAATAGTTTTGCAAAAT
>JAGOTK010000001.1:0-12736 GCA_018061825.1 Minisyncoccota bacterium | reverse complement strand
TTTGCAAAATATCGCATATAGCATATAATTAAATCATGGAAACAAAAACTCTGAATATAATCAAAAAAGCTTTTAAAAATAAAGTTGATAAAGCAGGCAGTCCTTATATTAATCATCTTATACAAGTGGCGGAAAATACTAAGTTTTTTATTAAAAATAAAGATGTTTACATAATAGCTTTATTACATGATCTTTTAGAAGATTCTAAAGATTGGACAGAAGATAAATTAAGAAAAATTTATTCAAATAATATTGTCGATACTTTATTGCTGTTGACGCACAAAAAAGATATTTCTTACGATAGTTATATAAAAAATTTAAGTAAAAATAAATATGCTGTAATAGTTAAATTGAGTGATTTGAAACACAATTTGGATATTTCTAGGTTTAAAAATTTTAAAGATGTAAATATTGAAAGATTAAAAAAATATCATAAAGCTTATAATATTTTATTAAAAATTTTTAATTCAAATTAAAAAATAAATATTAAGTATTTTCATGTCTATTGAAAAATATACAACCGAAGCTTTTGTTTTAAGAGAATATGAACGAGATGAAAATGATATGGTCTATAAAGCGTGGACTAGAGATTTCGGCATAATCTTTGTCTTAGCTAAAAGTATAAGAAAAATAAATGCTAAATTAAGAATGGTTATTAAGAAAAATGATTTTATTTTAATCACAGTAGTAAAAGGGAAAGATGTCTGGAGATTGACAGGAGCTGAAGAATATAAAGAAGATAAAAATATTTTGAGATTAAAAAAAGATTCAGATTGGGATTTTAAAGCTAAAAAAATTATATTTGAAGCTATAAATAAATTTGTAGAAGAAAAAAAAACTTACAAAAAACTTTTTGATAAATTAAAATCTATTTTTATTTTAGATCAAAATCATAATTCCTTTTCTTCGATTGATATAAATAAATTTAAAATACTAATTACTTATTTGGTAATGGTAGATACGGGATATGCTGATGCGAAGATAATAGGAGTAAAAGATATAGAAGAATACAAGATTTTTTCTATGCAAGATTTTCATACTCATTTTATTCTTAACGAAAAAGAAGTAAAAAATCATGTGTTAAAGGTCTTAAAGGAGATCATGATATAATCATATTTATGAATAATAAAGCTGAAGAAACAGATAAGTTTTATAATGTAAAAGAAAGCTGGGATGATAAAGATATTCCAAATTTTGATCCAAATAAAAAAAAAGGTATAGGTTTTACTTTTAAATTTTTTATTTTTTCTTTATTTATTTTTATTTTAGCTTCTGGTTTTGCTTTGTATTCTTTTTACAGCAATTCTTCTTCTTTTTCTAAAGATAAGATAGATTTTTTTATTAACGCACCTATATCTTTAGACAGTGGAAATGATGCTGAGGTAGATTTTTCAGTAACTAACAAAAATACCACCTCTATTTCAGAAGCTTATATAATAATATCTTACAATTCTGGAGAAAATATTTCTGGTAATGAAAATTTAATAACTAAAAGGATAGATATGGGTGAAATATTACCAAATACTTCTATAAATAAATCAATTTCAATCTCTCTTTTTGGAAATGAAAGTGATGTCAAAAATATAGATTCTACTTTATTTTATAAAGTACCAGCATCAAAAGCTGAATTTAATCGTACAGGCACACCTATAAGTGTGCTGATTAAATCTTCGCCAGTATCAATATCTGTAAATAGCTTAAAAGAAGTTCATCAAAATAATAATTTTGATATAAATTTAAGCATTGTAAATAATACAAATAATGAAATTAAAAATCTTTTAGTTTCAGCACGTCCGCCAAATGATTTTGTTTACTCTTCATCTTCTCTTCCAACTTACAATGACAATCCTTCATGGCTAATTTCTAAATTAAAAGCTGGAGAAAAAAAATCTATTGTATTTTCAGGAAAATTAACAGGTCCGTTAGGTGAAGTGGATAAATTTAATTTTTTTGTAGGTTTGCCTAAAAGTCCTGATTCTAAGACAAGTACTAGCTCTTTAAATAACTTTGATAATTATAATTTAAGTATAGATAATATTTATTCAAAAACAGAAAAGAGTATTACCATCGCGGGACAATATTTAAATATTTCTATAATTACCGACAGTACATCAGGTTCAGATAAAGTATCTCAAAGTGATTTGGTTTCTCTTGAATTTATATATAAAAATAATTTAGATTTACCGCTTGATAATATAATTTTTATAGCAAAATTATCAGAAGGAATAGATTACACAACTATTGATTCAGGATTTGGATCTTTTGATTCAGATAACAATGCGGTAGTTTGGGATAAAAGTTTAATGCCTGAGCTTTCTCAAATACCAGGAAATGGTACTGGCAAAATAAAGCTAAAATTTAAAATTGATAAAGATGCATTAAAGGGTAGTCAAATACATTTGCAAATATTTGGTAAAGGTGACAGAAATTCTGAATCTGGAGTCTCAAATGAACAAAATCTTTCACTTGATAAGAGTTGGGTTGTAAATTAATTATTTATTGACAAATAAATATATAAGATGTATAATGTTGTTAGTATTTATATTAACCAATCATTAAATTTTTGACCATGAACACAAGTCCTTTGATTTTAAGAAATGAATCTATTTTAAAAAACTATAAAAGCAATCACAAGCTTTTAGAGGTATTGAAAGTTTTTACTTCGAAAGAGTCAACTCAGGAAAATTATGATTTAGCTTTTGTAAAATTAAGACAAGATTTTCCAGAAGTGCTGACTGAAATACTTCATCAATACCATATAAAAGATTCTAAAGATCCAAATGGTGTGATCTATGTGATAGCTAATGAATTAGGGCTATTATCTTAATATTAGATAAATATAATATTATTACTACTGATAAAATCAGTAGTTTTTCTTTTATTTTTTTAATGATATACTTCTTCTATAAATTATAAATTTTATGGCTACAAAAATAGAAATATCAGGTGGAACAATAGTAAAAATCATATTATGGATTCTATTTTTTTACGGCCTTTATTATTTTAAATCATTAGTATTTTTATTATTTTTATCTGTGATAATAGCTTCTGTGGTAGATAGATTGGTTGTTTTTTTAAAAAGATTTAAAATACCAAGAATTATAACTGTGATATCTTTTTATTTGATATCTTTATCTTTGATTTTTCCTTTATTTTACTTTTTTTTACCAACTATAATAGATTATATAGGCTCTACAATTAAAAGACTTCCAGATTTTCTTAATAATTTAGAAGCTTTTAAATCTTCTTCTATTAATTTTTTAAATTCAAATAGTCTTTCTTCTTTTGCAAATAATATAAAAGAGGTAGCTTCGATAATCCAGGGAAAGATTTTAAACACTAGAGGTATCATAGCTGGATCTGCTTCTTTTTTTGATTTTCTTATTAATTTTGTTTTGACTTTGGTCGTATCTTTTTATATTTCTGTAAATGAGAAAGGTATTCATGATTTTGTAAAATTAGTCTCTCCTAGAAAATACGAAAATTATATAGAAAGTTTAGTACAAAGAAGTCAGGTAAAAATCTCTAATTGGTTTATAGGTCAATTGATTTCTGCTTTTTTTGTTTCTATATTAGTGTATATAACTTTAATAGTTTTAGGTATACCATTTTCTTTCCCTATAACTATTTTAGCTTTTGTTTTCGAATTAATGCCTATATTGGGTACAATTTCTGCTGCTATTCCTGCGTTATTTTTTGCTTGGAATATTGGAGGATTTTCACTTTTTTTTATAACATTAATTTGTTTTTTTGTTATTTCACAAATATCATCTTATTTTATATATCCAAAGATAGTCGGAAAATTAGCAGGTATTCCAACATTGATGATAATAATCTCAGTATTTATGGGCGCGACAATAGCAGGATTTTGGGGAGCTTTGATAGCTATACCGGTCTCTGCTATAGTCATGGAAATTCTTGATGATTATAAAAAGAAAAAAGAAGATGAACAATTTATTTTGTATTAAAATTTATGATAAATGATAAAAAGAATTTTTATTTAACTACCACACTTCCATATGTAAATGCACCTCTTCATATAGGACATGCTCTTGAATTTGTACGAGCTGACACTATAGCTCGTTATAAAAAATTACTTGGATATAATGTATTTTTTAATACAGGTACAGATGAACATGGAGTAAAAATATATGATAAAGCTATGGAAAATAATCTTTCTCCTCAAGATTTTGTAGATAATGGATTTAAAGTTTTTAAAGAACAATTAAAAATGTTTGGAGTATTGGAAGATTTACATTTTATAAGAACAACAGATGAGCATCATATAAAAGCGGCTCAAGAATTTTGGAAAAGAGTTCACGATAATGGCTTTATAGAATTGAGAGATTATAGTTCAAAATATTGTGCTGGTTGTGAAAGTGAAAAGACAGACAGTGATTTAGTAAATGGAGAATGTCCAGAGCATCTAGGTATAGCCTTAAAATTGATAGAAGAAAAAAATTATTTTTTTAAATATAGTGTATTTACAGATAAACTTTTAAAATTTTATGAAGCAAATCCAACTTTTGTAATTCCAGATTTTAGATTTAATGAGATTAAAAATTTTATTAAAAATGGCTTGCAAGATTTTTCTATTTCAAGACTAAAAGAAAAAATGCCTTGGGGTATACCAGTCCCAGGGGATGATTCACAAGTTATGTATGTGTGGTTTGATGCGCTTACAAATTACATTTCTACTTTAGGCTGGCCAGAAGATAGTGAAAATTTTGAAGATTTTTGGAAAAATGGAAATCCAACTCAGTATTGTGGAAAAGATAACAACAGATTTCAATCAGCTATGTGGCAAGCAATGCTAATGGCTGCAGATTTACCAAATTCTCATCAGATAGTAATCAATGGACATATCACAGGAGAAGGAGGTATCAGAATGTCAAAAACATTAGGTAATGTAGTAGATCCTAGAGATATTTCAAATAAGTATGGAGTTGATGCACTTCGCTATTTCTTATTAAAAGAAGTTTCAAGTTTTGAAGATAGTCCTTTTACTATACAAAGATTTCATGAGGCTTATAATTCTGGTCTTGTAAATGGACTTGGAAATTTAACTTCAAGAATTTTGACTATGAGCTCAAATTATGGAGTGAATTTATCTGAAGATGATTTGAAAATAAAATATTATACAGACAAAATTCCAGAGTTAGAAGAATTTGATATTTATAAGCATGTAAATAATGTTTGGATTAATATTTCCGATCTAAATAAATTTATTCAAGATAAAGAGCCTTTTAAAAAGATAAAGATAAACGAAGAAGAAGCAAAGAAAGATGTTAAATATCTTCTTGTACATCTTTATGGTATAGCTCTATCTCTCGAACCAATGATTCCAGATACTTCTATTAAAATTCAAAATTTAATTAAAGAAAATAAAAAACCAGAAGCTCCATTATTTCCAAGAATAGAAGAGTAAAATAAATATGGAAAAAGATATTAATTTAATTTCAGATAAAATTTTAGAATTAGCAGATTTATCTCTTAATTTTTCAAAGATAAATAGAGTCACTTTACATCAAGATGGAAAAAGACCAGAGTCAGACACAGATCATACTTTCATGCTTTCTTTGTTGGCATGCTCTTTTGCAAATACTTTTTATAAAGATAAATTAGATATTGGTTTAGTCTCTCAATTTGCTACAGTGCATGATCTTGTAGAAGTCTATGCTGGAGATACTGACACTCTTGTATACAATGGAGAAAATGCAAAAAAAATAAAAGAAGAGAAAGAATTGGAATCAGTACAAAGAATAAAAAAAGAATTTGGCCTAGAATTTCCTTGGATACATGAGACTATAGAAAAGTATGAATCTCAATATACAAAAGAAGCAAGATTTATAAAAATTATAGATAAAATCTTACCAAAGATAACCGGTATTTTTAATAATGGTATAGCGATAAAGAGAAGAAAAAATAAAGAAGAATATCGAAGATTTTTAGAAGATCAAATAAATTCTTATAAAAAATATAATGAAGAATTTCCAGAATTATTTTTAGTATTTAATGAAATTAATAAAAGATCGTTAGATGCATTTTAATATATTTTTTATGTTAGACTTTTCAAAAATAGAGTATATAGATACACATTCACATCTTCAATTTGAAGGTTATTCTGAAAATAGAAATGAAGTCATAAAAAGAATGTGTGAAAATAGAATAGTAACCATTTGTATAGGTACAGATTTAAAAGAGAGTGAATTAGCTAAAAAATTAGCAGAAGAAAATGAGAATATATTTTATTCTGTAGCACTTCATCCGCATGATAATTTAAATGAAGCAGAAGATGCTTTTAAAAATGAAAAAGATTATTTTGAAAAATTGAAAGCTTTAGCTTGTGATAAAAAATGTCTAGCAATAGGGGAATGTGGATTGGATTATTTTTATATTTACAAAGATTTTTCAGAAGGAAAAATAAATGAGGAAAAATTGAATGAAGAAATAAAAAAACAAAATAAGCTTTTTAGAGCACATATAGATTTAGCAATAGAACTAAATCTTCCTTTAATGCTACATATTCGTCCAAGTGAGATTGATGGAAATAAAGAAGATGCATATATTGAAGCTATAAAAATTTTAAAAGAATATAAGGACATAAAAGGAAATTTTCATTTTTTTGTCGGTACTGAAAATATCTTGAAAAAGATAATAAAAGAACTTTCAAATTTTACAGTTTCCATTCCGGCAGTTTGTACTTTTACAAATGAATATAATGAAATGATAAAAGATATTCCAGTAGATAAAATTCATATAGAGACAGATTCTCCATTTGTAATGCCAAAAAAAAGAAGAAAAGAAGCAAAGCAAAATGAGCCAAGCTTTGTAGTGGATGTGTTTGAAAAGATTTGTGAAATAAAAGATATAGAAAATAAAGAAGAGTTTAAAAATATTTTAAAAGAAAATTTTAAAAATATGTATTTAATTAAAAATATAATTTAATCGTATACTTTTATTTTTATTATTTGCAAATATTTTATATTTAGTGTATATTTTTTTTAGCATAAAACTTAAAATCAAAAATATGGAGTTAGTTCTTTTATCATTTATCAGATTAAATGTCTTTTTATTAAGACCAATCTTTGCTTTATTTTTTTTAAAAAATAAAAGAAAAAAATATGCAATTTTATGTTTATTTTTTTTATTCTTATTAGTTTACATACCTATAAGTTTAAAATTATCAAATGAACGTAAATCTTTAGAATATTTACATATTTTATTTTTTGTAATATTTTGGATAGCTTTATCCATTTTTACTAAAAAAATAAGTAAAAATGATCCCCCAAAGGGGGATTTTTTAATTTGTAATAAAGGGTTTTTTGTGTTAGAATGCAGTTCTTATTAGTTATTTAAAAAATAAAAACATGAATGAAAATGAATCCATGATGGAAGAAGGGAAAGTCTACGAAATATCATATATTTTAGACAATCGCCTAGAAGAGGGTAAAGCTTTAGAGAAATCTGATGCTTTTAAAAAGGACATCGCTTCTTTAGAAGGAAGCTTCATTTCAGAAGAAACTCCATATGTGCGTGAGCTATCTTATGAGATGATCAGAGTAGTAAATAATGTAAATGTTAGATTTACAGAAGGATATTTTGGTTGGGTAAAATTTGAAATGATACCTTCAAAAATAGAAGAGTTAGATAAAAAGTTAAAATTAGATGAAGAAGTTGTGAGATTTCTTATTTTAAAGACAGTAAAAGATAATGATATTTTTACAAAAAATGTACCTGTAATGAAATCTGATCCTACTATTGTCACAGTATTTGCAAAAGAGGAAATAGAAACTCTAATTGAAGAAGTAAATATCGATACGACAAAAGAAGATATAGAAGAAACTATTTCAGAAGAAACAAAAAAAGAGCTTGATACTGAAATTGAGAACCTTGAAAAATAAATCTTATAAAAAAGAGCGTGATATAATTGATTTATATCAAAGTGCTATTAAAAAATAATTAAGCATAAATAAAAATATGTATTTAAATAAGGTAATGTTATATGGAAATTTAACAAGTGATCCTGATCTTCGTAGTATGCCAAATGGTAATAAAGTCACATCTTTTGGATTAGCTACAAATCGCTCTTATAAAGATGCTAGTGGCGCTAAAAAAGAAGTTGCAGAATTTCATAATATAGTAGCTTTTGGAAAATTATCAGAGATATTTGCTCAATGGCTTAAAAAAGGAAAACCAGTTTATTTAGAAGGAAGAATTCAAACTAGAAGTTGGGAAGATACAAATGGCGGGGGTAAAAAATATCGTACCGAAATAATAGTGGACAATTTCCAATTTGGATCAGCTGGAAAACCAGGAGAAAGTGATAGTACTTCATCATCAGAATCTTCACCAAAAGAAACAGAAGAGATGGATACTATAGATTACGGAGAAATAAATCCAGACGATATACCGTTTTAGATACTAAAAATAAAATTTATTTCTTATGATCGTGAATCATGTAAAAGATATGATAATAGAATGAAATAGAAATGAATTTATTTTTAAATAATTACTAAAAATATGAAAAATAAAAAACAAGATTACTTTAAAGAAAACAATATAAAGATAGATTACAAGAATATTGAAGTACTTGCTCGCTTTGTAAATCTTCATGGAAGAATTTTAAACAGAAGAAAAACATCTTTATCTGCAAAAAATCAAAGAGAGTTAGCAAATGCTATCAAGAGAGCGCGCTTCATGGGGCTTATGCCTTATGTTGCTAGGTAATAAAT
Organism: Minisyncoccota bacterium; assembly: GCA_018061825.1. GTDB lineage: Bacteria > Patescibacteriota > Minisyncoccia > Phycocordibacterales > UBA5272 > UBA5272. The sequence continues at coordinate 4,001 of JAGOTK010000001.1, read as the reverse complement.
TTTAGACAATTACTGCAATCTATTTGCAGTTTTTGTTTTTTATTAAATTAATTAAATAAAATTATGCATCCAAAAAAAGAAAAAACATTTGTCATTTTAAAACCAGACGCAATACAACGAGGGCTTGTCGGAGAAATCTTAAATAGATTTGAAAGAATTGGTCTAAAAATAGTAGCAATGAAAATGATGCTACCAACAGAAGAAATGTGTCTTAAACATTACAACAAAGATGATGCTTGGCTTATTTCAAAAGGTGAAAATAATGTTATAGCAAACAGAAAAGCTATGGGCTTACCAATAGAAAAAGAAGCTATAGAATATGGAAGAGATATTTTAAGAGGTCTTGTAGAATATATGATGTGTTCACCAGTAGTTGTCATGATATTAGAAGGTAATAGTTCTCAAGCAGTTGTAAAAAGACTTGTAGGAAGTACAGAGCCAGCTACAGCTGATACAGGTACAATAAGAGGGGATTTGAGTCTTGAGACATACATGTTATGTGATGCGAGTGGAGGAAGAGCGGTTAGAAATCTTATTCATTGTACAGATCCAAAAGATGGTGAAGGTGCAGCAGAAAGAGAAATAAGTGTATGGTTTAAACAGGAAGAGATTGTAAAGTGGAAATCTATAAATGAAAAAATGCTTTATGATATCGATTTGGATGGACATCTCGAATAGATTGAATTATTTTTATCAAGTCGTCAAATTTGCATAAAAATAGAAATAGATTAAAATATAAATAGGATACTTAATGAATTTATCTTTCATATTTATCTACACGGGTCATGGTGTATTGTAATCAAGCTCGTGAGCTTGATCGTTGCCTATCCACTTTAATTTTTTTATTAAAGGTAGATTATGTTAAGTATCCTAATAAAAAACTTACAAATTATTTTGTAAGTTTTTTATTTTTTTTGATGATATAATTAGACATAATAATATGTCTAAAATAAAAATAATTTTTGCAGGAGGTGCTGGGACAGCAACAGGTTCCAATTTTCTTTTAGAAGCCGGTAAGGTAAAAATTTTAGTAGATTGTGGACTTTATCAAGGTGAAAAATTAGCAGAAGAAGAAAATAGAGGAAACTTTCCTTTTGATCCAAAAAGTATAGATTTTCTTTTTATTACACATGCTCATTTAGATCATGTAGGTAGAATACCAAAGCTCACAAAAGAAGGATTTTCTGGAACGATATATTCAACTCCTGCTACAAAAGATTTAGCAGAATTGGTCTTAGAAGACTCTGTAGGATTATTAGCAAAAGAAGCTACAAGAGCAGGCCTTGTTCCAATTTATGAAAAAAGTGACATAGAGAAAGCTTTGGTTTTATGGAAGACAAAAAAATATCACGAAGAACTTCTTATAGATTCTGGAGATAAAGACATAGGAAATATAAAAATAACTCTTTTTGATTCAGGGCATATACTTGGTAGTTGTATGGTGGTTTTTGATATTAAAGGCAAAAGATTTATGTTTACGGGGGATCTTGGAAATTCTCCTTCTCCACTTTTAAAAGACACAGAAAAAGTAGAAGGTGTAAATTATTTGATAATGGAAAGTGTGTATGGAGATAGAAATCATAATCATAGAGATGACAGGGTAGATTTTTTAAAAAATACAATAAAAAAACTAATACAAAAAAAAGGAACCTTAATGATACCAGCTTTTTCGATAGAAAGAACTCAAGAATTAATTTTTGTATTTAATGAAATGGTTGAAAATAAAGAAATTCCACTTATTCCTGTATTTTTAGATTCACCGCTTGGTATAAATGTTACAAAAGTTTATCAAAAATATGAGAAAGATTTCAATGAAAACATAGAGAATTTAGTAAAGAAAGGGGAGGATATATTTTCTTTTGCAGGACTTAATATTTCAAAAACCTCAGAAGATTCAAAAGCTATCGCTCTTTCTCCTAGTCCTAAAATTATTATTGCTGGATCTGGAATGAGTAATGGTGGTAGAATTGTATATCATGAAGCTAGATATCTACCAGATCCAAAAAACACTCTATTATTAGTAGGATATCAAGCAGCAGGTACAATGGGAAGAAAGCTTCAAAATGGTATGAAAAAGATACGCATTCATGGGGAAGATGTAGATGTGAGAGCTGAAGTTATAGAAATTTCTGGATTTTCCGCTCATAAAGACTCTAATCATCTTCAAGAATTTGCTGCAGAAATGAAAGATTCATTAGAAAAAGTATTTGTAGTTTTAGGAGAGCCAAAATCTCAAAGCTTTTTAGCACAAAGACTTATAGATATTTATCATCTTCCTGTCACAGTACCACAATTGAATGATATTATCGAAATAGATATTTAAATCTGTGTTATAATTTTTTTATAGTAAAAAATTTATGGATTATGAAAAGAAAATAGTTATATCTGTTTCCGGTGCTGCTGAAGTAGCACATTGTGGACCAGAAGCTTTAAATATTGCAAAAGAAGTAGGTAGAGAGATTGCTAGACAAGGGTGCGTCCTTACTACAGGAGCAACTAGTGGATTTCCTCATTCTTCTGCACAAGGTTATAAAGAATCTAAAGGAATGTTTTCTTTAGGCTTATCTCCTGCTGCAAATGAAAAAGAGCATACTGATTTATATTTATTACCATTAGACTCTTGTGACCTTGTCATCTTTACAGGATTTGGATTTCCTGTGAGAGATATAATGCTAGTAAAGAGTTCTGATGCAATGGTACTTGGTTGTGGAAGAATTGGGACTATTCATGAGTTTACTGTTGCTTTTGAATCAAATATTCCAATAGGTATTTTAGAAGGATCTTGGTCTACTGATGCTGTTATCAGAGACATTATAAGAAATAGTAATAGGACAAATCCAAATATTATTTTTGAATCAGATCCAAAAAAGATGATAGAAAAATTAAAAGAAATGGTAAAAGAAAATACAGATAGAAAAGAAATGGGGGATATGAATATGGTGGAAGAATTGAAAGCGAAAGTATAGTAAATTAAAAACACAATTTTGTAAAGTTGTGTTTTTAATTTATATTTGAAATAATTTATATATATAAAATAAAAATATGAGTATAGAATCAGTTAGTAATTTAAATGAAAAACCATCAAAAGATAATCAACCAATTTCAGAAAATAAAATTCAAGAATTGGGTAATAAATTTGATTTAGATAAATCTAAAAAAGAACAAGAAGATAGAGAAACAGAAAAATATTTTCTTAAAACTTATGAAGATTTTAGAAAAGAAATATTAGGATTTAATGATCTTCCTAAATCTACATTTTTAAATGTAAGAAATATGATGGCAGACATACTTACGCCAGAAGAAGCAAAAAATGCTAAAGCTCATGGTATTAGGAATAGGATTGAAGAATTTTATCGGGAATACACTCAAAAACCTTCTGTTCAGAGACATCAATTATATAGCTTAATTCATCTTTTTGAAAAAGAAATTCAAGGAAGAAAAACAAAGAGAGTGATGTATGATTTAGCTGGAAATGTAATTGATGAAGATTCTATTTCTTAAAATAAACATATGAAATTATTAGATATAGAAACAGGTGCTTAAAAAATTAAAATCTCCCGATTGGGAGATTTTAATTTTTTAGATTATTTTGTAGCTTCTACAACTTTCTTGAATACTTCTGGATTATTTTCTGCAAGATCTGCAAGAATTTTTCTATCAAGCATAATATTTTTAATTTTTAGTGCATTTATGAATTTACTGTAAGTTGTGCCTAGCTCCCTTAAAGCTGCATTCATTTTTACATTCCAAAGCTTTCTCATGTCATTCTTCTTATCTTTTCTGTGTGCGAATGAATGTGAACCTGCTTTTCTTAGAGCTACCTTTGCCTCAACTTCTTTTTTGCTTCTACCAAATTGATATCCTTTTGCTCTCTTTAGGACATTGCGGCGATGCTTCATTGCGATTTTACTTCTTTTTACTCTAGCCATAAATTTGATTTATATAAATTACTTCTTTAATAACCCAGGCAAAAATCTTCTCTTTGCTTTATTTGTCATAAC
>JAGOTK010000012.1 GCA_018061825.1 Minisyncoccota bacterium | reverse complement strand
ACTACATTTCTATCTGAGATTATAGGTTGTGTATTATTTTGTAAATTATTCTGAGAAGTAGTACCTATGTTTGTATTATTATTATTATTATTATTATTATTATTATTATTATTATTATTATTATTACCAGATCCTGAATTTAAATCAGTAATTGATATTGGAGTATATTCACTCAAGTCATAATTTGCATCTACTAGATTAAAAGAACTTGGACAATTTTCAGATAAAAGAGCAACATATGTTTTTTGTGAATCATTTATACATAATAAAAAACTCGCCTCAGCTTTTACTGTATTTGAAAAAGAAAGAAAAAATACACTAAATAGCGCTAAATGAAAAAATGTATAGAGAAAAAATTTTTTATTCTTATTTTGCTTCATATATAACATTAGTATATCAAACTTTTAAGCCAATCTGCTATACCTGTATCCACAGTTTTGTCTTTGTTAAGATTTTCTTTTTTATTTTCATTTAAATACTTATTATTCTCATTACTTATAATGAGTCTTTTAAGCATAATTGATTCATTTGCTTCTTTTGTATTACTTAATTTTATCTCTTTAGAATTTATTGATATTTGAGAGATACTATCATTTTGATTTATTCTTTTATTTTCTTCTTTTGAATCTAAATCATCTTTTTCTGTTATTAAATTTACTTTATCAATATTTATCTTTTCGTTTTTAATAGCATTGTCCAAATTCAAAGAATCTAAAATACTAGTAGTAAATACTAAATTGGAATTTAAAGAATAAGTAGTTAAAGAAAATTTATTTGGATAATTTAAAGAAATATTTTTAGCTGGAAGATTAAATCCTAAAGCTTCTCCTGATATATGTACTGTTTTTCTTTTTGCTAAAGTAAAATTTTTAGGAAGTTTATAAAAAGTATTATCTAAATCTATGTAAAAATTTGAAAGCACAAGATCATAATCTGTATTGTTTGTTAAATCTATAAAATTTTCTTTACCACCCATGCCTACTTTTGATATAGATATATCAGGAGCGACAACTTTAACGTTCATTTTTGCTTCACCACCTACTGTGTATCCATCAGCTGAAACTACGAGAGTATATTCACCAGGATAAACATAATAATGAGAAACTTTTTGTCCAAACTTTCCTCCACCATCACCAAAACTCCATTCAAAATCAAGACCAGATATAGCTTTTTTATTTTGATCTAAAGCTTTAATACTAAATTCAGAGTCACCTCCAGCTGGTACTGTCTTTTCAACAGGTAAAAGTAAAGATATATCTCCATATTTATTTTGATTATTTGTAGGTATGTATACATAGATTATCTTTGTATCTGAATCAGAATCAACATTTGTAGAAGTAGCGTTTGTCGAAGTAGAATTTGTAGAAGTAGAATTATCTATCAAAGTAGATCCTGGACAAGAAACATTTCCATAATTAAAACAAAAATAAGTATTACTATTGTCAGAATTTATAATTGAAATATAGCCATTAGTCTTATCTATAGAGTAGCTACTTTTAAATATTTTATTTGCTCCATCAGGAGTACTTGTAGAAGGAGAAATAAAAATAGAAGTATTTGCTGGAAATGTAGCATCACCTTGTAAAATACTTATACCGTGCTTGGTAGTATCTTTTGAATCTAAAATCTTGTAATCACTGATCGTAAAATCTAAAATATCTGAACCATCATTAAAAACTTCTATCCATCTATCATTATTATTACTTGCTGAATAATTTACATTTTTAATCTGAAGAGCAAAAATTACATTTACATTCTTGTATTGTAAAAAAGAAAATACTATCAAAAATATAAGAAATCTATTTCTCATAAAAAATTAATCTTAAAATAATTTTAACATAAGTAAATGTATATTTTTATTTATTTAATTAGTTAATTTGAAAAACTAAAACTGTCTCTTATTAAATCAAATTCTTTTATTAAGTTTTCTTTATTAAAAGATTTTACTTTAACCTCATTATAATTTTCTATAGCTCCATAATGAATAAAATATCTGACAGCAAAACATTTATTGTTTTTAGGAAATGCGTATACACTTTCTTCATATCTATTTCCAGCAGCAGCATCACTCTGGAAAGCATAAGAATAATCTATTCCGTTATCAAAAAGATTTTTATGAATAGAATTTGCCAAAAACAATGAAGCGTCACAACTTTTATAATCTGAAATACTTTCAATAGAAATATAAGAATCCTGACTTAAATTATTTCCATCTGTGTAAATTTTAGGAATAGTAAACTTTACGCCATCTATATCTTTACCTGGACCAAGATTCGTATATTTATATTTCTCATCTAAAATATAGCTTTTAGGATAGCTTACACTTAGATCAAAATTTAAATTATTATAAGAAGTCAAATCTGTATAACCATTTTCTATAGGATCATACTTTTTACAGCCTCTATAGCTCTTTTCTGTATCAAATTCTAAAATCATAGCTTCTTGATCTTTATCTAAAAATACAAATGATTGATCTTTATTTGAATATCTCGCACCATCTGCATATATTGTCTCATTTAATTCAAAATTTCTTCCATCATCTAATCTCAAAACCAAAAAACCTCTTGAGACTGTAGGAGTATTTTTGCCGTCTGTAGTATCCTCAGAATCTGAGACATTTGTAGAAGATGATGTCTCTGATTTATTTTCAAAAAAATCAGCTATCAGTGTCTTATTGTCTTCACAAATATATTTTGAAGAAGTTATGTGATTTTTATCTCTATTTTTTCTATTTAAAAAATATCCACCTCTTTCTAAAGAAAGGTATACAATAAGTCCTATAACTAGTAAAATTAACAACCCTCCTCCTATTGTAGAAATGTTAGAAAAAAGTTTATTATCTCTTACATCTTGCATAAATATATTTATTACAGTTTATTAATATAAAAATTATAACATAAAGTAAAAAACGGCCTCCTTGGTACCGTTTTAATATTTTACACTGAGTCTTTCTGCTTTAAACAGATAATTTATAACCAAACCAAACACCTGCAAGACCACCTACGACACTTAATACAATAGAAGACATTGAAAAAAGATTATCACCCCACATAGTTGGAAGAAAGCTCCCTATCGTAGATCCTATGGTCATAGAAATATAAATAATCTGTTTATTTGTCATATTGATATACAAAATATATCGCAAACTAGATATTTTTAAATATAAATTTCAAAAAATAAAAAAGCCTATTTATTTTAATAAGCTTTTTTATAAAATATCTTTAAAAAATATTTCTTTATTTATTAGTCGTAGTAGCTTCTAACGCTTGAATTGTAGATGAAGCTGACACTCTCATTTGATTACCAGCATATCCTTTTTTCATCATTGTGCGAGATCCATAACCTTCATTTTTAAATCTATTTTCAGATCTATTACTTGAATGTCTACCCATCATAAAACAAATAGACCCAATCAGACCAACTAAAACAAGTAATAATATTATTTTTATTAAGTGTTTTTTATTTTTACACACACATGTAGCATTATGGCCACAACAAGATCCAGATTCTTTAATATTTTTCTCACTAGTATTATTTTCCATATTTATTTTTTAATTAATTAAAGCACTCAAACCTGTATATAATACAAATTTTTGATACTTTTATTACAAAAGAAATCTAAAATAAATATTTCAAACAAAAAAAGCAAACATTTTATTGTTTGCTTTTTAGACTGATTTAAAAATTAAATTTCTCTTTAATTAAGTTTTTCCAATTCACTTTTTCTTTTAGAATTATTTATAAAAATGTCTTCGATCATTTCTATAAAATCTTTTGGTAAAAATTCTGCATCATTCTTGATTGCTACAGATGTCTTAATTTTGTTAATAGAATTAGAAAAATCAATTTTTATTACTTTTTTAACTAAAGAATTTTTAATCTTTCCAGCTAAATAAATAATACTTTTTTCTTGATCTGACTCTTTTACTTTTGCTTCCATGATAGCAACTGGAAACAAATCAACATTTGCCATACTTTTAAAAAAAAATTTCTCTGATTTTTTTTCAAAAAAATAAATAAAAGTACTCATACTTTTACTGCAAGAAATGAAAACATACATACAAGCATTCAAGCTTTTTATCTGTACATCATTTCCTTTTTCATTTAAATAAAAATCTTTTAAAAATTCTTCATTTTTTTCTATTTCAGAAAAATTGAAACTTAAATCACTCATAACTGACATTTAATTGGTTAATATAAAAGAACTACAATATCAATTTTAACATAATAAAAATATTTGTCAAAATTAATTAACAATTCTAAAAATTAGAAATAGTAAAACAAATCTTATTTAAAGCTCATTGATCCACTGTCCATTTTCAGATTTAATACAAGCTCTCCTTTTGAAGTAAAGAGAAAGCTTTCTGTACTAGAAAGTGATTTAACGAATTGAGATTCTTGTGAATTATCACAATACATCATTGTAGATATAGTGTCTGAGAAAGTTATCTTTGAACCTTTTACAATATATTTGCCTGAAATTGAATTACAATCTGTCGTCGCAGAAAAACTTTGATTTGTAGAAAATGTCAAAGTGAATGTATCCACTTTGGCAGGTGCTATAGATTTTCCATCACTATAAAGTGTATTCTTCCAAATCCATTTTTTCATATTTAAAGTCATTTGTGATGGATCTGCTTCTCCTTCAAAATTTTGCTCTACTTGCCCTAATTGCATTGTATTAGTATCAAGTAAAAGCCATATACTTTTTCCCACTGATGGACTGATAGTGAAGCTATCACTGAGATTTCTATCTAAATAATTAAAAACAATGACATTTTTCTGAGAAGGATTTGTGCTCATGTTTGTCGACTGAGGAGCTATCCTGTCACCAAGTAAAACTGAATCAGATCCAAGATATCCATTTGATGTATTTAAAGCTGCTACAGCATAATAAAATGTCCCACTGCCACCATTTGTCTGTGTGATGATAAAAGCTATATCAGGTCGTCCATCATTATTTAAATCAGAGACAACTTCATTTCCAAAATACTTTGTTATTGACTTAGAAGCTGAACCTGGAGCTATCTCTGTCTCAGCTTCACCATTTATAAGTGTCACAGATTTTCCATCAATTTTATATGTAGCATTTTTGTAATCTACACCTTTATCCATTGAAGGTGTAGATATTTTCATACTTTCATATTTTGAAAAATATAAACTTGATAAGAAATAGACTACTGTTAAAATGACCGGAATGATTATAAAATAATATTTTTTTTTCATATCTTTTTATGTATTATATTATTTTAAAATAAATTTTTAAACCAATTTAAAATGCTTTCAAAAAATAAACGAATAGCAGATTTTTCCATAATAGTAGAAGCTGTGGAAGCTGTAGTCGTAGAATTTGTAGTAGTTGCGACAATCACATTACTGTTTTTGTCTGATTCATATACTACTAGACTATCTTCATTAGGAGTCAAAGCAGAGGCGGTCTTATGAAAATTGGTAGATGATACTTTATCTAAATCATCAACTCCTCCAACTACATATAAAGACTCCTTGATATATCCACCTTCATTACAATTTCCTTTAGTAGATAATAATATTACTATCTTTTTATCAAAGCCAGGAATAGAAAAACCTTGAAAAATAAAAGGTTGATCTATATTACAACCAGTGATTGGAATTTCTTTAATTTTTTTATTATTCTGATAGATCTCTGCGACAAAGTGTCTCATTAAAATCTCACTACTATTTGCATCATATGTTTCAATTTTTACAAAATTAACATCAATTGATATATTGTTTTTCTTTAAATTTAAAGAAGTGAGCGGCTCTAAATTTTTTGTAATCGCATCAATTGCAACATCCACTTGCCCCAAAGATACGCTTTCTCCTTTTTCACAAGAATAGACTATTGTATTTTTTTCAGTCTTTAAAGATATCTTTACAAGCTCTGGAGGACATCCTCTTCCACTGAGATCTTTCTGTGTATAATACACAGATTCATCAGTATTATTATATTTAAAATCATATATAAAAGTCTCTCCTCCTGTAGTAGCATTAACTTTTAAAATCATAGGCATAATGAATAATACACTCATCATAAAAATCTTAATAAACAAATTGTTTTTATTTTTCATATGTATTAAGCATATCACATTACGACATTTTTTGTATTTTAGAAAAATAAAAAAACTAATTGCTTTTGACAATTAGTTTTTACAGAAGATTAATTTAATTCAGGATTTAAATTTTTAATTTTACTTAATAAACAAGAATTTTCAATTTGTTTATTGATTTTTTCCTTTTCTTCTCGATTTACTTTTCCTTTTGAAAATAAATCCTCCAAGCATTCTGCTGCATCAATTTTAGTTGAAAACATATCTGAAATAAAATCAGATCCTAAAATTATATGATCGCTATCTGAAAGGACAAAAAGCTTTGGCAAATCTTTCTCTGTTTCGGTCAGTGATATTTTTGCTATCTGAGTCTTAACCAAAAGAATGATAGCCAAGGCTGCAATATCAGCAAGTAATTGATTTGATTTTACTTTTTCAATGACAGGCAGATCTCTTATTGAGACAATCTCTTCAAGATACTTTAATCCGTCAGATACTGATATTAGTTTAATATTTAAATAACTTAATATTATATCAATCCCTTTTAATTTGTCCTCAAATATTTCATTTTCTAATCCTGTATTAGGATTAGAAAAAAAATATCCGTTTGCTTTTTTCTTAATAACAAAGTTGATCATTTTTTAAAATTTAATGTGTTAGAAAATTATTATGTCACTACAATCTCCTTAAATAAAAGAAACTAAAGTGACATAAAAATTTATAAAACAAAAAATTAAAACTGTTAATAGTTTAACATAAAATGATACTAGTGTCAATATATTCTTTTAATATCAAAATTTTAAAGCTTATAAAATAGACAATATGTCTAGAATTTTATTATTTCAATAATCCTGCTACATATCCTGTAGTCCAGCACAATTGTAAAGAAAATCCTCCAGAAGGCCTATTGATATCGAGTATATCTCCTGTCAAATAAAGATTTTTAAAGAGTTTTGATTTCATTGTCTTGGTATCGACTTCTGTGAGAGGTATGCCTCCACTAGAAATCACTGCACGATCCATACCCATGAGTCCCACTATTGTCATTGGCAAAGCTTTTAATAAGCGGACAATTACTTTTCTATTTTCTTTAGTGATATTATTTACTTTAGTATTTATGTCTTCTATCACTTCGAGATCTAGAAGTGCACTAGATAGGCCAATCGGAATTATTTCTTTTGCGATATTTTTAAATGATTTATTTTTATTTTCATCAAAAATTTTAATAATATTTTTTTCTAAAGTTCCAAGATCTTGATCTGGAAAGCAGTCTATCTCTGCTGTGACACTTCCCTCGTGAAATATATCATGCACTCTTTGAGATAGATTTAAAATTAGTGGACCTGAAATTCCAAAATATGTAAAAAGGATTTTTCCAGTTTCAGAAAAGCTCTTTTTTTTATTTACATAAAAAGTAATTTTCATATTGGATAAAGAAGTGCCTGATAAATTTTTTACCCATTTATCTGATACTTTGAGTGGGACAATATTTGGAGATGATACTTTTGATGTGTGTCCCATATCTTTTAGCCATTTAAATCCATCTCCAGTAGATCCTGTCTCTGGATGTGACAATCCACCTGTGGCTATAATATATTTGTCAGCTATAAAAATCCCTTTCTTTGTTTCTATTGAAATAATATTATCTTTTGATGTATTTATTTTTAATACAAGATTATTTGTTAAAATTTCTATATTTTTATTAGAAATATACTTTTTCATAATATCAAAAACATCCAATGCTTTTTGTGTTTGCGGAAAGACTCTATTATTTTCTTCAGTGACCAATGGTAATCCTCTAGATTCAAAAAAAGAAAAAGTATCCTTTACATCAAATTGTGAAAAAGTAGAGTATAGAAATTTTTCAGCTATGCCAAACTTTTTTAAAAATATTTTATGATCAAAAATTGCATTTGTGATATTGCATCGACCACCTCCTGATATTTTCAACTTTTTACCAAGCTCATTGTTTTTTTCAATCAGTAAAACTTTTTTTTGATTAGACGCCGCAGTCCCAGCCGCCATCATTCCAGACGGACCACCTCCGATTACAATTAGATCATATTTTTCTTTGGAGATTTGTTTTGTCATTATATAGGTAAAATATCACAAAATAATAATAAAGAAAACATTGGGTAGTGGTGAATTTATTTAAACTCGTAGCAAAAATCATATTTTTTGTAGGATTCACAGCTCCTTTGTTTTAATTCACCTGTAGAAATCTTCTTTATTAATTCTGTGCGTGTGGTTGGTAATTTTGCAAGTGAATGACACTCTCTTGGGACAGAATCATTCGTTACCCATTTATTATTTTTAATTCCACACAGTATTAGATACCCATCACCTTCTGCATAGGTATATTGAACCTCACCTTCGAGTTCTTCTTTTCCAGAAGATAACATAAATGCGCTACCAGCTTCACCTCCTGGTTTGTTATACAATGTTTGATCACTAAAATTTCCTAGCACTTCCATTGTAAACGACTGAGGTAATTTTGCTATTTCTTTTGGTTTAAATGTAATATATACAGATAAGGCTATAGCTATTAATAATATTATTAATAGCTTATTTTTATTTATATTTTTATTCATATTTTTATTCATACAGTAATTATAACACTAGCTAAAAATTTTTATCCGAACGTGGGAAGGTGTTTTAATGACTATTGTTTATATGGCACAAGGATAGTTGGACTAACAGACCAATTCTGATCGTTTACATGAATGATTATTATCTTTTCTGGTACACACCCTTCTCCCTGGCAACCAGTACTACTTGATTTACCTTCAACAATTTGTCCTTTTTTATATTGAGTAGTTTTTGTGCCGCTAGGAAAATCTCCTCCTGAATACACTGATTGCTTTACTTCAAAATCTTCAAGAAAAATATAACAACTTGAAGTGCATATTACAGACTGTTTTTGCTGTCCAACTAATTTCCTTTGATCATAAGGTTGGTAAAAATAATAGAGAATCGAAAGAGTTAATAAAACCACTATTATTATTGCAGCTACTTTTTTTATCATACACAAAGCATATCATATTTGGACATTCAACACTGCTCCAAAAATAATCATTCTATTTCTATACTAAAAAATGCTCCG
>JAGOTK010000017.1 GCA_018061825.1 Minisyncoccota bacterium | reverse complement strand
ATTTATTACACTTAATAAATATTAATTAAAATAATTATTTTTTTATTAAACTAATAGGTATTCTATAATTTTTTGTACTTATAGACTAAAGTGAGAAATAATCCTTTTCATCCAAAGTCAAACCAGCTAAATACAATTTTTCTTTACTATCATATTTACTAAACAGTTTTTTAAGCATATCCTCATGCGATATATTTAATCTTAATGACAATATTTCATCATTGTAAGAAAAATCATTTAATAATCTTTCTATGGGGGCTTGTATATCACAAAATTGGAGAAAGTTTTTTATCTGATTGTTTTCTATTTGTTCAATTTCTATACTTTTATTCAATAGAATTAATCCATATAAAGATAATACACCTAATGAGTACAGCTGTGTGTTATCATAAGCTTTTAATAATTTTTTGTTAATTTTTGGAAAAGATAAAGAATTTGCTTTAGATATCTCTACAAATGTTAAAATAGATTTACCACCAATACTTAATATATTTGAAATATCATTTATTATTAAAGCCTCAATGACAGATTTTGTTTCAAAAAACTCTTTTGTCGTAGGTATTAAAGGTAATAGCTTATCCTCAAATTCACTTACATCAAATAAATAAATAAGCCTATTTATATAGAAATGATATTTTTTAAGCAATACTTTTTGATTCACATTTTGTTCAGATGTAGCAACTTTATTCAAAGATTTTAAACTTTCAATATAAAATTTCTTCAACTTTATAGCTCTATTTACAAGCTTTTCAACAGTCAAAGATTTTCTATAACTTTTTAAAGGATTATAATAATTTAGCCACTTTACAAAAGATTGCCAGCCACCATATCTTGAGTTTATGTAAAGTTTATAAACAGGAAGTGAAATTTTATTGTCTTTTAGTTGTTTTTGTATTTCTGATGCAGTATCTTGCATGGATAAGTAGAGTTGCATGTCATTGAGCAAGTTAATAAATTCATCATTATGACCAATTTCGCTAGTAAGAATCTTCCATTCTGCTAAATCTAATTCTTGATATTTTTCTTGATTTAAAATAGCACCTTTACTTTTAGGTATTTTTTCATCTAAAATAGCTTTTACATCTTTGACATTATCTTCCTTGTCAATAATTACAATATCATCGACATATCTAAAATATCTATCTCCAAAAATTTCATACATTTCATTATCAAATGATTTTAAAGTGATACTACCTAAAAGATGACCAATATCAGGATTTACAGGTATTCCTGATACTGTAACATCAAGAGATGATTTGATAAAATCTAAAATACCATTTTTGATTTTTTCATCAATATTAGTTTGTTCGATATAGTTAGAAAAATTTTCATAAACAAAAGATTTGTCCATACTAGGATAATAATTACTCAAATCAAAAACAAAAGCCCTTAGATTTTTGTCTTCTGTTAATTTATTAGAGATAGAAATATTTCTGTTGCGATAACCTTTATAGTAGTATGAATAATTATAACTAGCATAATCTTCTGCAAGGTAATAGCTAAAATTTTGTGAATTATTTTTAAATATTTCCTCTTTTGATAATATAGACAAAATATATGCTTCCACAAGTAGAGTTGTAGGACTCCCTATATAAAAAGTACGATGATTTGGCTTATCTTTTTCATCAATCTTTTTAAACCATTGATATTCAAAATAAGACCATTTTGATGTTGTAGTTAGTTTTCGTTCACAATAGTTTTGTAGCCATTTTAAGTTGTGTTGATTATCAAGTAATAACCTAAGAGCTATATATGTAGATGGAGAAGTTCGTCTGCTTGAATTAATGGCTCTAAGTGCTATTTTCTTTATATCTATCATCTATCTTGCCCGTCTATAATTAATCTTAATCCAGATATATTTCCTCGTAGTTCATTTAAAGAAGTTGGATGAATAAATTTAAATTCTCTTGTTGAAATTTCACATGCATCGCTATTTGAATCAGTAAATTGTGCCCAAAGTTTTTTGATTGAATCGATTAACATTCCAATTTTTACAAATAACCTTTCTGCTTTTTTAAAATTTCCAGGTTCTATCCATAAAATAGTGGAATTTTTTCCGATAGTAGCAACATAGTCCAAAACAGTGCGGAATGAATCATCAAAATTATTATTCGTACCTGTAGCACCTGAAAAATTAGAAAAAAATACAAAATGTTCATCTGCTTGTGTAGCAAAAAATTGATGCATTAATTTCATTGTCTCAGTGTTACTTGTGGCATCCCACTGTTGTGTTGAGTATGATATATTAATCCCAACTTTCAAAAACTCTTTTGATATTGAATTCATCATTTCAGTAAAAATACTTAAAGCATCACTTGAATAATCAGCACCTATAATTTCAATATTTAATGGCAAAGACGGATAATACTTGTGTTGTCTTAATGTAAAAAAAGTAGTAAGTAAACCAACCAATCCTGCACCGCTTCCGCACGGCAAATATAATATCTTTAAGGTTTTATCTGAAAATACAGTAGCTAATTGTGATGCAATATGATTTAAATCTCCATCTGGATTTATGACAACATACTGTGATCTTACAGCACCATTTGGAAATCTTCCTACAAAATGATTTATTGCTTCATCTTC
>JAGOTK010000005.1 GCA_018061825.1 Minisyncoccota bacterium | reverse complement strand
AAAAAAGACAAACAAAATTTGATAATACAATCAAAATAAAAAAAGTAATCAGTGTTTTATAAGAATAAATAATAAAAAACCGATAAGACTATCTTATCGGTTTTTTATTTTCTTTTAATTAAATACAAATTTTAATATTGAAAAGATCTTTGAGGCCATTTTTCCCAGACTATCCTAGTAAATCTAGCAGCTTGATAAAAATGAATTCTTTTAACAGAAAAGCGAAATCTAATCTCAATAATATCTCCTGTGTAGATAGGTCCTGATTGTAAATCATGAAGATTGCCCATTATCAGATAGTCACCATTTGGAAATGTCTTTATGAGCAATGGATCATAATCTGGTCCATAATGATTTTCACCATAAATAAGATAATAGTATTCTCCATAAAGTATATATTCTGAAATTGATGTATTATTTGTGACAATGATAGGATTCATCATCTCAGAAATATATCTACATACCGCTGGATGCTCTACTCTTAAAAATCTTTGTGCAAAAAGCAAATTAAAAGAAAATAATAAAATAAAGAACAAAAATACTTTTTTCATTTTTAAATATTTTAAGGTTTTAAAATTTATTTCTATATAGAATATAACTAATAAAATAAAAACTGTCAATATTTATTTTAATTAGAAAAATATAAATATCTATCTTATTATTTAACTAAAATTTTTAATTTTCTTTTATTGTCTTTATCTTTTACCTCTATTTCAAATATTCCCAATTTTTTGATTGGATCTTTTGGTAGTATTACTTGGCCAGGATTTAAAGAGATTTTTATCTTCTTATAAATAGCATCTATAATATCATTTTCTTTTATCTGTGAAAAAAGATTACCCTTTGCATCTGATTTGTATCCAGACAAAATCAAAGCTTTATCTTTTTCTTCATCTAGTATTTTTTGTAAATCAAGAATAGCTCTTAAAAATAAATTTTTATCTAATTCTTTTTTAAATTCTTTATTTTTCTTTGCGTCTTCTATTTTCTTTATAGCTTGATCTGTAGCTATCACTACTTGCTTTTTTGGAATTAAAACATTCACAGCAAATCCATCTGCTACATTTTTAATCTCACCGATCTGTCCATGTTTTGATACATTTTGAATAAAAATTACCTTCATATATATCTATTTTAGCAGATAAACACTTGTTTGACAAAATTTAAATTATTTTGTATTATATATCTCTAAATAGTATTTGTTCATTTTTAAATTAAAATAATATGTCACAAACAAGTCTGGCTGTTATGCCTATGCAAAAAGAAACACTTTCTAACGCGGAAATAAAATTTTGCATCGGAAGATACCCTTTATTACTAGCAAATACAAGTCTAAAAAAATATTTAGACGAAGATAAAGGAAATAAAGATAAAGACAAAATTGATTCTTTGATGGCGACAATCTCTGTGATTCAAAAAAATTGCCCACATGAAAATAAGACATGGTTTGAAATTGGAAAAGCTTGTAAAGTGGAAGATAAAAAATGTGGAAATTGTGGAAAATTTATTTGAATCAAAAAACCTAGTTATTAAAAATAATATATTATTTTTAATAACTAGGTTTTTATTTTTTATAAACTATTTTAAATTATTTACAATATCTACAGCTTTATTTAATTGTTCATCTATAGCTTTTCCATCTTTATCAAGCTTGATGACTTCTGAGCTTGTAGCGATAATATCTGGAATAATCCCACTTTCTGAAATATTCACACCATTTGGCGTAAACCATTTTGCTACAGTCACTTTTATATCTGAGCCGTCACTTAATTTTATAAGTTGCTGAACAGATCCTTTACCAAATGATTTTTCTCCTATCACTGTAGCTACATCATTATCTTTTAATGCTCCAGCTAAAATCTCAGAAGCTGATGCTGATCCACCATCAATGAGGACTCCTAATTTTAATATTTTATGATCAAAGAAATCATATCCTAAAGAATAATCTTTTTTATCTTCTACATTTTTACTATTTTTTTCTGAGACCACCACTTTATCTTTTGATAAAAAGAATGATGCTATATTTATAGCTGATTCTAAATAACCTCCTCCATTTCCTCTCAGATCAATAAGTAATTTTGCTTTTCCTGAATTTGAAAAAGTCTTTAAAGCGTCATTGAATTTTGAAGCAGAATCTTCTGTAAATGAATAAAAATGAATTATAAAAACATCTCCTTTTATTTCTGTATCTAAAATTGGAATATCTACTTTAGCTCTGACTATTTTTATTTTTGAAGTTTTTGAATCATTTTTATGGAGAACTTCAAGAGATACTGTCGTACCTATTTCTCCTCTCACATAGCTAACGACTGTATCTGAAGACATTCCTCTCGTAGAAGTAGCATCTACAGATACTATAATATCCCCTCCTTTTATTCCAGTTTTTTCCGCTGGACTGTCTTTTATTGTAGATATTATCACAGTGTAGCCATCTTTATATCCAATATATGCACCAATACCTCCAAAGCTTCCTTTTATATTTCCTTCAAATTGTTTTGATTCTTGAGGAGTAAAAAATTCTGTATAAGGATCTTTATAAGCTTCTACATATCCTTTTATTATCCCATAATTCAAATCTTGAGTAGTAGGTAAAGTGGATGATGCTTTCCATGAGATAAAATCTCTATCTAAAATATTTTGAACTTCAGATAATATTGAAGGCATGACTGTGATGCCAGATGAAGCAGCTGCAGGAGAAAATAAATTTATACGATAATTAGCAATATGAGCAAAAACATATCCAAAAACAAAAAAGAATATAGCTATCACTACTACATAGACATACTTTACTCTCTCACTATCAATTTTAAATGTATTTTTAAAGAGATTTTTTGATATATTTTTAAAGCTTAGATTTTTCATAATTTTTATTTATCTCAGAATTATAGCATAAGAAATATAATATAAAATATGCTAAAATAAAACAAATAAAAAGATATGGCAAAAGAAATAAAACTATATAATACGCTTTCAAAAGAAAAAGAATTATTTAAAAGCCTTGATGAAAAAGAGGTGAAAATTTATTCTTGTGGTCCAACAGTCTATCATTATGCTCATATTGGTAATCTGAGGGCTTATGTATTTGCAGATATTTTAAACAATACTTTAAATGAAGCTGGATACAATATAAAACATCAAATAAATATCACTGATGTGGGACATTTAGTATCAGATTCTGATGAAGGAGAAGATAAAATGGAAAAAGGATCACAAAGAGAAGGAAAATCTGCAAAAGAAATAGCAGATTTTTATACAGACGCTTTTTTTTCTGATTTAAAAGATTTAAATATAAATAAAGATAAATTTATTTGGACTCGTGCTACTGATTATATAAAAGAGCAAATAGAAATGATAAAAAATTTAGAAGAAAAAAATTTTACTTACAATACAAGTGATGGAGTCTATTTTGATACAAGTAAATTTATAAATTATGCGGAATTGGCACATATTGATATAGATGGTCTTCAAAAAGGAAAAAGAATTGAAGATGAAAAAAATGAAAAGAAAAATAAGACAGACTTTGCATTATGGAAATTTTCTCCTAAAGATCAAAAAAGACAAATGGAATGGGAATCTCCATGGGGAATAGGCTTTCCTGGTTGGCATATTGAATGTAGCGCTATGAGTAAAACTATACTTGGAGATCATCTTGATATTCACACAGGAGGTATAGATCATATACCAGTACATCATACAAATGAGATAGCCCAAAGTGAATCTGTATCTGATGATGGAAAAAGATTTGTAAATTTTTGGATGCATGTAAATTTTCTTAATGCAGATAAAGGAAAAATGAGTAAAAGTTCTGATGACTTTTTAAGACTTGAAAGTATAAAAGAAAAAAATATAAATCCTCTAGCCTTTAAATATCTACTACTCATGACTCATTATAGAAAAGAAATTAAATTTTCTTGGGATTCTCTCGATGCTGCAAATAATGCATATCTAAAACTCTTAAAGCAAGTAGAAAAAATAAAATCAAATTTAAAAGAAGAAGAAAATGTAAAAGAAATAACTGAAAATGGCAAAAATTATTTTGAAAAATTTGTATTAGCCATGAGAGATGATCTAAACACATCTATTGCTCTTGCTACTTTGTGGTCAATGCTTGGAGATAAAAATATTCTTGATGAAGAAAAATATTTAATTATAAAAGAAATGGATAAATATTTTAAATTAGAACTAATCTAAAAAGCTTTTATAAAAAGACTTTTTAGAGCTTTTTCCACTTTATCCACCCTTTTCGCCATAGATTTTAATTAGTATCAATAGTGATGATTTTGTTATCATTATACTATTAGCAAAGAGGGATTTATTAATAAAAAAAATATGTTAACACCACAAGATCTCGCAAGACAAAGTGATAAAGATGAAAAAAGAAAAAATAGAGATAATTATTCAAACAATAATTATCAAAATAAAAATATACTTTCTCCTTTTGATGAACTCTCTGGAATCAGAATCCCTCCTCAAGATCTAGAAACTGAAAAAGCTTTACTTGGATCTCTCCTTCTTGTGCCAGATGCCTTTTATGACATTGGAAATATTTTAGATAGAAATGATTTTTATTCTGAGAAGCATAGAATTATCTTTGAGACTATACATGAGCTTATAAATAAAAAGGAGCCTGTAGATCTATTAACTGTATCTGCAAAATTACGTGAAAGAAAAGAACTAGAACAAATAGGAGGAACAGATTATCTATCAAGCTTGCTTGGACTAGTCGGATCTGCTGCAAATGTAGTCTATTATGCAAATATTGTAAAAAAGAAATCAGTACTCCGAAAATTAATAATAGCTGGTGGACATATTGGAGAAATGGCTTTTAATGAAGAAAAAGAATTGGAACATGTACTTGAAGAAGCAGAAAGAAAAATTTATGAAATAACTTCAAAAAATTCTGGTGATAGTGATGTCGTATCTATGCGTGATCTTGGGGATGAGACTATTTCTCGCTTTATACATTTAGCAGAAAACCAAAATGAAGTCCGTGGAGTACCTAGTGGATTTAGAGATTTAGACAACAAGCTTGCAGGATTTCAAAAATCAGATCTCATCATATTGGCAGCTCGTCCATCTGTAGGAAAGACATCTTTTGCTCTCGACATTGCTAGAAATGCCGCTGTAAAAAGCAATGTACCTACTGTGGTATTTTCTCTTGAAATGAGTAAGCAACAGCTAGTGGACAGAATGCTCTCAGCAGAAGCACAAGTAGATGGTTGGAAGCTTCGCACGGGAAAGTTAAGTATGGATGATGAGATAGAAAGATTACAAGAAGGAATGCATAAGCTTATGCAAGCTCCTATTTTTATTGATGATAAACCATCAAACACTGTAATGAATATGAGAAGTGTACTTCGTAAACTTAATCATGACAAACCTGTAGGACTTGTCATAGTGGATTATCTTCAACTGATGGGCACCTCTCGCACATACGACAATATGGTGAATCAAGTGACAGAAATTTCTAGATCATTAAAAGGGTTAGCAAAAGAATTTAATGTGCCTGTGATAGCGCTTTCTCAGCTTTCTCGTGCTGTAGAATCTCGTGGAGGTCGTCCTCGCCTATCTGATCTTCGTGATTCTGGATCTATTGAGCAAGATGCGGATATTGTGATGCTTATTCATCGTGAAGATAAATATGATAAAGATTCTGATAAAAAAAATGTCATAGAAATTTTAATTGAAAAACATAGAAATGGTCCAACTGGAATTGTCGAATTATTCTTTGATAGTAAAAAGACTTCGTTCTTATCTATTGATAAAAATGAATTTGGAGATTTTGAAATGCCAAAAGTTGATACATTTGATGAATTTTAAAAGTAAAAAAGGAGTCTTTCGACTCCTTTAATCTAAACATTCTAAATCTTGATTTTAAACTTTAAGAAAAGGTATTATTTTTGTATCTTCATTATACCTATATTGCTCTCTAGCCATTTTTAGAAAAGCTTTTCCAATATTTCCTTTTCTATAAATCTCTAAAGTATCGTCTGTCAAAGGATTTTTTTCTACCTTCTTTGTAAATCTTGAACCATAAGCTTGCATACCAGATATCTTTTCATTAAAAATTTTTGGATATTGAAATGCTAAATTCAATACTTCATGAAAAGTTAATGGCCTCTCTTGACCAAAACGTGCAAAAATACAACTAGTTAAATCATATTTTCTTTTATGGAAATCGGATTTAGATTTTGGGATTGAATTAAAATCAATGAAGTATTTAGGTGCAACGGTATTATCAATGCATACATTTTGTAGAATATAATTATAATTTATATTATCATCGTAAATAGACGCATTAACTAAATCATAAATACACTCTTCATCCAAAAACCAAGAATTGTGTTTTTTACAGCCCAAATTTACAGCATAGAATAAATCTTTTGTAGACACAAGATCTGGATCAACTACAAATAAATTAAGACATCCTTTTATTTCTTCAACGACCGATTCTGAATGAGTGTTATTTAATTTAGTACCAAAAACATTATCTAGACTATTCATCTGAAATGCTATAGATTTTCTTCTCATTTTTTATATTTTTATATGTTTGACAAAATTTAATTACCAATAAGATTATATAACTAAATACACATTACTGTCAAGACTTATAAAAATTATATATTTTTAGTATTATATTTGTATATTTAAATAATATTCTTATTGTGTATTAATATTTTTATGAACCCTACAGAAAAATTACAAGAATTGTTTTTGAGATTCCCCGGTATTGGCCCAAAACAAGCGGCGCGTTTTGTATATTTTCTTTTAAGACAAAAGGAAGATTATAAAGTAGAGCTCTCTAGAAATATTGAAATGCTAAAAGACTCTTCTCATATTTGTGAATCTTGTCTTCGTGTATTTAGTAAATCTAAAAATAAAGAAAAAAAGATTTGTATTATTTGTGAAGATGAAAATAGAGACAAAGCTTCACTCATGATAGTTGTAAAAGAGCTCGATATAGACGCAATAGAAAAGACAAATTTTTATAATGGTAAATATTTTGTATTAGGATCAGTGCTCCCATTTCTTACAGAAAATCCAAAAGAGATAATAAATATCCGTGAGCTTGTAAATAAAATTCATCAAAATATACAAAATGAAAAAGAAGAAATGAAAATAAAAGAAATTGTCTTTGCTCTTCCCGCTACAGATGAAGGAGAAAATACAATAAATTATTTAAAGAAAACTTTATCTCAAATTGTCGGTATTGAAAATACAAAAATGTCTACACTTGCAAGAGGTCTATCTACTGGACTTGATATTGAATATGTAGACAAAAATACTTTTAAAGAAGCATTTAATCATAGAGATTAAAATCTTAATTCAAAAAATAAAAACTCGTAATTTCTTACGAGTTTTTATTTTTATTTAAATTTAGATAGCTAAAACTTTAATTTCAAAATATGGTTGTCTGTGGCCATTTCTTTTAAAATATCTAGACTTTGGCATATACTTTACAACTTCTACAGTCTTATGCTTTGCTATGTCTATTATCTCTGCTTCAACTTTAGCTCCTGATACAAGAGGTGCTCCGATTTTTACATCAGATCCATTTACTACAAGGAGAACATTCTCAAAAGAAAGCTTGTCTCCCACTTTATATTCACCAATGATCTTTTCAATCTTGATTTTGCTTCCTGCTTCAACCTTGTATTCTTTTCCTCCTGTTTGGATAACTGCGAAATTAGTCATATATTTCAATAGCTTTTAAAGTTTTTTTAATACTACAATATTATCATAAAATCAGAATTTTTGCAAATAAAAAAGAATCTCTTTATTTTATAAAGAGATTCTTGAATTTTGTAAACTTTTTTCATTCCAATAATTGACTTTTGTATCACTACCTCTTTTAATAATTTTCTGAATTTTAGCATCAAATTTCTCTTTAGATATTTTAAACTCAAACTCTTTTCTACATCCTAGACATTTTTCACAAATAATAGATATTTTTTTATCTATATTTAATGAAGAAATCGTTATGGATATTTTTTTATTAAAAGGACATAAAATGAAAAAATCTAAAACCTTTTTCTTAGACATAATTTAAAGTTTTATGTTTTTATATATTATAATAAATATATTATTTTGTCAAATAAAACTTTATAAATATTACTCTTCTTCCATGTTTACTTTATCAAGCAAAACTGGGTCTATACTCATGTCATGATTACCATCTGTGATCTTGTATACATCTTTATCTATCTTCTTTAATTCTTTATAGCTAGCATTATAATGATTAACTGTGGTATTTAAAGAATTACCAAGCTTTTGCATATAATCTTCATATTTTTGAATATGCTTTCCCAGCTCCTCGACTTTCTTTTTTATTTCTATACTATTTTTTTCTATATTACTATCTTTAATTCCAGAAATCACAAGATGAAGATATGCAAGTATAGAAGTAGGAGAAACGATAATCACTTTTTTTTCTTGTGCAAAATCAAGTAGCTTTTGTGTGTCAATTTTTAATCCTCCTGAAAGCCCAGCTTGTATATCATAATAAATGGCTTCACTTGGTATAAACATAAATGCAAAAGAGAGAGTATCTTCTCCTATTTCATCTATATATTTAGATGTCTCTTCTATTCTTTTTTTTATATCTTTTTTAAACTCATCTGCAAAATATTTTTTATCATCATCATTATTTGCATCTATGCTTCTACGATAATTATCTATACTAAATTTTGAATCAATACATAAAATCTTATCTTTTATATTTATAATCGCGTCAGCTATAATTCCAGATTTAAAAATATGCTGCATTCCATAAACTCCCACAGGAAGAAAATTTGAAAGTATCAATTCAAGAGAAGACTCTCCCCAATTTCCTCTTTGCTTTTGATTTGTCAATACTTTTTCAAGATTAGAGAGCTGCTCTGTCATACTTACGACTTGCTTGCTACCTTCTTTTACCTCTATCACACTCTCATTTACTTTTGAAAGATGCTCATGTATATCTTTTATCAACTCTTGAGATTTATCAAATTGATATTTTACATTTTCATTGCTCTCTTTTTGACCAAAAGATATTTTTTGATCTATTTCTTTACGAGTTTCTCGAATATCTGTCTTAATGTCTTCTTTTAGACTTTTCAAAGTGTCTGCTATTAAAAATAATTCATCCCTATTGCCACCTTTTCCTATTTTTTTATTTATAATATAAATAACCAATACGATACCGAAAATAAATACTGCTAAAATAATGACTAAAATAATAATAGATGTGTCCATATTTATAAATTATATCATACGAATAAACATATATAAAATTAGATTTTTTATGATATAATCACAAAATAAATAACAAAATAAATCTATGCAAGAACAAATTAAAGCAGAAATTAAAAAGGCAATGATAGAAAAAAATGCAGATAGACTCGGTGTACTTCGTATGCTCTCTGCTTCATTTATAAATGAAATGGTATCTGAATCTAGAATTGCAAGTGGTAAAAAATCAGACGAACCTTTATCAGACGAAGAAGTCTTAAAAGTTATAAAAAAAGAAGTTAAAAAAAGAAAAGACTCTATTGAGCAATTTACAAATGCTGGAAGAACAGAGCTAGCAGAAGCTGAGACATCTGAAATGAAAGTACTTGAAGAATTTTTACCAGAACAGATGTCTAAAGAAGAAATATTAAAGAAAATTACTGAAAAATTGGCAACAGAGCCTGTAGATCCAGCAAAAAAAGGACAATTTGTAGGATTGATGATGAGAGAGCTTGGATCAAATGCTGACGGAAATATAGTAAAGGAAATAATAGACGAATTGGTAAAATAATATATTAATACATGTCATTATTTAGATTTAATTTATCACAAAATCTATCTCCTATTAAAGATGCTAAAGATAAAAAAAATGAATCTAAATCTAAATTAGAAAAAGAAGATTCTTTTTTGAAAAATATTCTGGATAAACATCCTAGTGGATTTTCTATTGAAGAAATAATAGATGCAGAAATACCAAATGGGTCTGATGAAGAAAAGAGAGATTTAAAAGAAAATCTTTTAGAGTTTTTAACTAAAATTTCAGAAAAAAAACATAAAAATTATGAAGTAGACTTATCTCATAAAAAAAGAAACGATGAAGTATTAGAGATTTTAAATAAATTAAAAGAAATAAAATTTGACGAGTTAAAAGAAGTATTGACAAATAATTATATAGAAATATGTAAAAATGATTACGAAGCTTCCAATGAAAAAGAAAAAGAATATTCTTATTTTGTAGGTATAGCCTGCAACAATCTAGCTAAAATATACTTTAAAAGTCTAAATATAATTCCAAAAGAAAAAGAATTATTAGAGATTAAAAATAAATTTAAAGATTTTTATTATAATAAAAATAAAAAAAATATACCACCTTCAGATTTAAAAAACTTTTACGAAATAGATAAAGAATAAAATTTATTTAAATGTTATTTTTAATAGTACAGCCCCAGTGACTTCTAAATTATTTGAATGTATTATGAGATATCCATTTCCTTTATATTTTTGATAATTTAGATCTGAATCATATTTTACATGAAAATTTACAAATGAATCTGGACTGAGAATATCATAACTAGAAGTCACAGGTAGGAAAAATAGAAAATTACCATCTATATCATATATATCAGCATCAAAAAAGACACTATCTAAAAATCCTGTAAATATTGATCCTGAGATCATATCTCCTGGATATACATAATTAAAATTCTTTTCATTTATAAGTGTATTATTTATCTTCATTCCTCTTATTGGAGATTTTGATGTATTTGGAGATATGAATGTCTGACCTATCAAAGGACTTTTCTTTGAAGATCCCCAGACAGTGTGTGTATCACCCCATACCCATGTATCATCTCCCCAAGTAGTAGAAGACGCATTCCATTTTGATACTTTGCTGATAGAAGCTGCTGTCTGTTCTTTACTATTAGATTTAAAAAGTAAATCATATATTCTATATCCTAATGATTTTTTTTCTACTACTGTAGAAGTAGAATTTACTGTATTATTATTTTTATTAGAAAATCTCAAAAAATTAAATAAATTAGGATTTATAAAATTTAATATAAAATATATTATCCAAATAATCAAAACTATCAATAATATCTTCAAACCTTTAAAAAAAACTTTTTTATAAAATTCTTTCATATATTTTAATTATTTTTGTATGGTTTAATGCTGTTAATACTGTCATTTGGAGGCGCTACTGGGCTTTTTAAGCCATTACAAGTCTCAGGAGACCATAGACCTAGATATTTTTGTCTAGCCATGTTTTCCATATACTTAAATTCTTCTTTATATTTATATGGGGTATTGTATGTATATTCATATGCATAGCCATTTTTAATCTCTTCTTCATTTACAAATAAAATATTGTCATTTTTAAATCCAGAATCTTTTATATAGACATAAGCAAGTATCCTATTATATTTATCTAAAAATCCTTGAGAATCATCTAGCTCTATCGCAGCAATCTTACCATTAGCTAAATCTTTTAAATATTTACTAGATTCTTTCCCAAAGCATTCTACAGGCTTTCTAGGATCAACTGTCTCTGGTGTATTTATACCAATTAAGCGTACACGCATTATTTTATCCATATTAAAGACTTTATTTCCATCTAATCTCTCAATATCTAAAGTATCTCCGTCTATCACACTCACAACTTTATAATCAAATTTTAAATCATTAATAAAAAAACTTTTTTCTTTTTCTGAATTTGATGCAGGAAATAAATATAAAGAATATGGAGATAAAATACTACTAATAAAATACAGTATACCTAGAAAAATAGCCAAAAGTATCATTCTCCCAAAATTTTTTGCAGGTTGTTTAAAACTTAAAATATCAGAAATAAAAGACATATTTAATAATCATATTATACAAAATAATTAATATATAGACAAATTATTGATATAAAAGTCTAATTAATATTTTCTAAACATTGAATATGTAGCCGCTATACCTATCACACAATAGATAATAGTTGGTATCAAAGGATGAAAAGCTTTGAAAAGAGATATTATATCTAAATTTTTATTTATTAGATTTCCAATACCAATAATTCCTAGATCTAAACCTCCTATTATAAGTAAAACTTTTGTTACGCTATTCATATTTTTTAATTTTTCTTATTTAAATGCTCCTCTAATTGCTTTATCTCATCTTCTACTATCTGATCCCAAGATCTGCCAGTGTCATCTTCTTCTAAAGATTTTAATTTTGCTTTAAAATTTATATATAAAGGATATATCAACTCTGGATCTTCTTCGAGCATTGATATAAAATTTTCCTTGTCTTCTAAAGGTAAATATTGAAGACCATCAAAAAAAGTCTTTGTCTCATCAAAAGAAAGATTTGATTTATGTAAAATATTTTTAATCTTTATATTGATATCTTTGTCTTCTTGTTCATCCATAAATATTTAAATAGTAGGAAATTAAAACTACATATACATATACTATCACGCATAAAAAATATACCTAAAATTTATCCACAGTAAACTTAACATTAAACTTACTTTCAAGTCTGTATATAAAGACTTATTTTTTTGAAGCGAGATTTGCTTTATAAGAAGCAAATACTTTTGATGCCATGTCTGCTGTCTTTTCTAGATTAAAGGGAGATAATAAATTCTTTATATCAGTAAAAATTTTTACTTTTTCAGAAGATCTTGAAATGTCTTTATTGGGATTATTAAACGATATTTTTTCAACTGACATATTTATTAGAATTTTTAAATTAAATTTAATAAGTAAACAAAAACATTCAAACTTTTATATTTAGAATTATACTCTAAATAGAAAACTATTTGCAACTAGCGAAAATATATATATGTGTCTAAATATTTAAGATGAAAAAATAAACTTTATTTTTGAGTTTTTTTTTGCTATAATACAAAAGCAAAATTTTGGCAGATCGTCTAACGGTAGGACAGCAGCCTTTGAAGCTGTGAATCTTGGTTCGATTCCAGGTCTGCCAGCAAATAAACACACAAAACCCTGAATTGCTTCAGGGTTTTGTGATTTAAATTATTTTTAGTTTGTGATTAAACTCTAAATAAAATTATACCGATAACAAATACTATTATTCCTATTGGCATAGACCAACTCTTAAAATTTTTTACAGTATTTGCCATTTTATCTGGCCAAATCATATAAACAAGACCTTTAATAAGTATTAGCCAAGACATAAATGTGACCAATACAGTCTTCCAATCTCCACTCCAAATATTGTGAGTCAAAACGAGTAAACCTCCAAGAGCTATCATAAAGACTCCTGTGATCCAAGGGACACTTGGATGACTAAAGAAATCTTTAAAAACCAATGCTAAAGTATTTTTTTTGAAAATCATCATAAGTCCACTAAATGTATAGTAGATTGCGACGATTTTTAAAATAATCATTGTATTATCCATAAATTTATTTATTATTAATTCTAATAACATATTAATTATATCACTTTAAATTAAGTACTATATTATGCTATTATTTAGCCATATGGAAATAAGTAAAAAACCCAAAAAATCACCCTATTTTCTAGCTAATATAGCTCTTTTGGGTATTATACTTTTAATATGTATAGGATATTTAAGCAACTTAAATAAAGATTCAAAAAATAATTTATTAGAAGATAATAAAAATATATTTTCAAGTTATGAAAATATAAAAAATAGTAAAGATATATCTTCAGTAAAAGAAATAAATAAAAATATAGTATTTGAAAACGGTGAATATGTAAAAATAATTAAAAGTTGTGGTGTAAATTTTACTGGAGATTGTGTGAGAGCTAGAGCTTGTCCCAGTCTTAATTGTCCAACTGTAGTAGATTTGAGAAATGATATGATACTTAAAACTGACGGAGAAATCACGACTTTTGAAGGTATAGACTGGTATCACATAATATTTGATGAATGGGTAAGATATCCAGATAGGACTGCGAGAGATTGGTATATATCTTCAGAATATTTAGAAAAAATAGACAGTTATACAGAAAAAATAATAAATGAGAAAAAAATTTCTACTTCAACAAAAAGAATTATCATAAAGCTTGGAGAGCAGAGACTTTACGCATATGAAAATAATATTGAATTTATGGAGACTCATATATCTTCTGGATTAGATGATCTCCCTACACCTATAGGTACTTTTTACATATTTGCAAAGACTCCAAGTAGATATATGCAAGGACCCATTCCTGGAGTATCTGATCAAGAATATGATTTACCCGGAGTGCCATGGACAATGTATTTTACTCATGGAGGAGCTGCTATACATGGAACATATTGGCATAACAACTTTGGTACACAATGGTCTCATGGATGTATCAATTTAGAGCCAGAGCAAGCTGAGAGACTATATTCTTGGACTGAAGCAGGCACAGAAGTGATAGTGGAAAAATAATTACTTAAAAATATTTTTAAAAAAAATAGATATTTTTGTACGAGCTTCAAATATTGTCCAAATAAATAAAAGTAAAAATGGAGCAAAAAGTATCAGAAGCTTAACCTCGTTTGATAAAGCCAACCCATCTACACTTCTTCCTAAGAAATATCCTAGTCCTAGATATAGGATAGACCAGATAAGACCAGAAAATAAATTTAAATAGAGGAATTTTTTAAAATCCATTTTTACAAGTCCAGCAATAAATGGTACCACTGCTTTTATGACACCCATAAATCTTCCAAGTACTATACTCTTGTCTCCATGATCATCAAAAAACTTTTGACCTTTACTTATATAAGACATTTTAAAAAGCCTGCTATCGTGTTTAAATAATTTATTACTATGTCCTCCGATATAATAAGTGACTAGATCTCCAATCAGCCCTCCAAGTATGACAAAAAATAAACAAAGCCAAATATTTAAGACATTATACGATGCTAAAAATCCAGCACCCATGACAAGTATACTTCCAGGAAATATTGTCCCTATGATAAAAACAGTATCAAGAAAAGAAAAGAATAAAATTACAACATAACTCCAAAAAGACCCAAGACCGCTAGCCATTAGTAAAGATTGACCAATATGATCTAAATTATTTAAATGATGCATAAAAAGACTGTTAGGATTTTTTAAAATTTAATTCTTAAAAATATATAGTAATTATACCGCATAAAAATATATTTAAATATTGACATAAAAAATAAATATTGTGATAAATAATTACCATAAATAAAAATTTTAATACTTTAAATTACAAAATGAATTTAAAAAAATAAAAACAGATAATTTAGGTTATCTGTTTTTATTTAATTTAATAAAAAATTATTTCTTTTTTGAAGTAGCTTTTTTAGCTGCTGCCTTTTTAGCTTTTGGCTTTGCTTCTTTTTTTTCTTTTACTTCTATCATTTCTTCTACTTCTTCATTTTCCATATCTTCTTCATCAAAATCTGCATCGACTTCTTCAAAAAGATTTATCAATACATCTAATTTTGTATTTACTTCTAATAGGAATTTTTTGATTTCTTTCATATCAGAACTATTGTCTGAAGAAGGTGCTGAAGATCTTGTATCATTTCTTCTTTCTGGACGTCCAGAATCTCTTCCTCCTTCTCTTTTTCCTGAGAAACAATTATCACAGAATATTGGCTTGTCATTTGATGGCTTGAAAGGTACTTCACATGAAGTATTACATTCATCACAAGTAGCTTTGTGCATAGTGACCTTATCTCTAAATCCTCCTCCTGATCCTCTATTATCTCTACCTCCTCCAAATCCACCTCTACTTCCACCACCAAAACCTCCTCTACTACCTCCTGATGAACGTCCTCCTCCAAATCCACCTCTACTACCTCCTCTTTCGTATGCCATATATTTGTTATTATTATTTGTTTATACTTGTTGTATAAACAAGTAAATTATTTTATTATCCTATAACTATACAATACTTTAAATAAAAAAGCAAGTGTGGATTATATATTTCTACTATCATATGCCCAATGCAATAATGCTTGTCTTTGCCTTGGTCTACAAAATACATCTCCATCTCTACAACCTTTTTTTAACTGACCTATATGCCTTCTGATTGCTTTCCATCTTTTTATTTGTCTTTCATCTTCCTTTTCTATTCTGCGACCCATATAGTAGCGACAATACCATTGAAACCAACCCCTAGGATCATTTTTGTGTACCCAACCCTTTTCTCTCCATATAGAAAGTGGCTGAGATGCGTCCATTTTAAAAAAGTTTAAATTTTTATCATGACCCATTATTCCTTCTTTTAAAAATTTTGCTTTTGTAAACCATGAACTAGGAAATTCTTTTTTACAATCTCGCATATATCTCCCACCAAATACCCCAAGCTCGAGCATTTCTTTTGGAGATAGATCTGGCTTAAAATCTGGGTGAAATTTTTTACCTATAGGTGCTACCAATTCATATTTATAACCCTTTTGCATTTTGTCATTTACAGTGACGGTTTTCATAAAATTAAATTAATTAATATCAAAAAATATTTCTTTTATTTTTTCTTGAGTATCTTTGAGTTGATTATCAAATAATAAATAATTTTTTAAATCATAATAAGAAACCCATTTGTAAGATCTGACTTCATCTTCTGGCAATTTTATTTCATCTTCATTTCCTATAAATTTAAAACCAAAGAAATATTTTTCTGAGCCTTCGTATTCAATTCCATCACGAGAAAGCTTTATTTCTTTAAATTTAAATTGAAGAGCTTTATCGCTTTTATTTATAAATTTTAAAGATTCTTTTTCTATACCAAGTTCTTCTTTTATTTCTCTGTAAGTCGTCTCTTCTAAAGTTTCATTTATTTCTGATCCACCACCAGGAATAGCAAAATATTTTTCTTCAAAAGAGATTAAATTAACAATGAGAAATTCTTGTTTTTCGTTTATTATTAGAGACGACACTCCTTTTCGATACATATTTTTATATATTATATACTCACAAATATAACATAAGATTAAAAGTTTAACTTTAGAAAATATTTATCCTATACTTAAAAAATCTATTTTATTATGTGCCTCTATAGCTCTCACATGACTGCTGCGAGACTTGGACTCGAACCAAGATAACATCCTTCAGAGGGACGTGTCCTACCATTAGACGATCTCGCAAAATTTAATGATATTATACCTTAAAATAAAGATTTTGAAAAAGCTATAAAAAGAACATAAAAAATGAAGGAAATGAAAAAAATAAGAAAAAAGTATCAATTGATTCTATGTTAAAATAATATTAAAGAATATTTAAATTAAAAAACTTTAATAATTTAAAAAACTAAAAACTATGCAATTTGAACAATTTGAAAGTGAAAATGGAAAAAATGTAATAAATATAATAATAGAAAAAAATGACGATATAAAATCTATTTTAAAAAATAAAGATACAGAAATTATAATTGAAAAAAAAGAAGAAGCTGTAAAAGAAGAAAAAAAAGAAAATACTAAAGTATTGGATACTTATCATGAAGAATATGAAAAACATAAAAAAGTTAAAATATACCTTTTTATAAGTATATTGATAACTCTCATATTACTTTTAATACTGATGATGCTCTATAAGAAAGGATACTAAAACCCTTCTTCTTTTAATTTCTCTATCAATTCTTCTGCTTTTCTTGAAATCTTTTTTGGCATCTGAATATTTAATTTTATAAGCATATCGCCTCTCAAAGCTTTATTGTGAGTAGAAGGTATACCTTTACCTTTTATTCTTAAAATATCATTTGGATGAGCTCCTTGAGGAATACTGATGTCTAAATAGCCTTCCAATGTTTCTATCTTATGCTTTGCTCCAAGTAATGCATCAGATAATTTTACATCATGATTCATAACCAGATCATTTCCTTCTCTTTTCCATATCTTGTGTGATTTTACTAAAACTTTTATATATAGATCTCCACTGCTTCCATTTTGTACAGCTTCACCCATACCACTCATTCTCACCACTTCTCCATTATTTATACCTGCTGGAATATTTATTTTTATATCTTCTTTTTGATTTGATATTCCATGACCTTTGCAAGTGTCACATTTTTCTTTTGGAGATTCACCTTTTCCATTACATTCATTACAAATTTGTACAGACTGAATAGATCCAAAGATTGTTCTTTTTATATCTTGAACTTTTCCATTACCATTACACTTTTTACATTTCTCCATTTTTGTACCGACTTTTGCTCCAGATCCTGTACAAGTCTTGCATTTAGATACTTTTGAAATCAAAAAATTCCTCTCTACTCCAAATACAGATTCTTCAAAAGAAATATCTATTTCAAGAGACATATCTCTTCCTCTTTTTTCTTTTTGTCTACCTCCAAATCCAGCAAATCCTCCGCCAAACATTTCTCCAAAAATATCTCCTATATCTTCAAAATCAAAATTCATATTATTGAAATCTCCTTGGTCAAATCCTCCAAAACCTTGTCCCTGTCCAAATCCTCCTGCTCCAGCTCCATTTTGAGATCCAGCTCCAGAAAATGTCTGACCATATGTATCGTATTCTTTTCTTTTTTGATCGTTAGACAATACTTGATAAGCTTCATTTATCTCTTTAAATTTTGCTTCATCACCTGTCTTTTTGTCTGGATGATATTTAGACGCGAGTTTATAAAAAGCTTTTTTTACTTCTTCTTTACTTGCACTTTTTGTGATTCCTAATAATTCGTAATAATTTTTTTGTGACATATTATTTTATCTTATTCCTTTTTCATTTAATAATTCTCTTATTGTTTTTCCATTAAAAGACCAATACAAAGTTCCTTGAACAGATTTCCATTTTTTACCTTCTTCTAAAAACTTTTTATTATTAAGAATATTAAGTGTGTGATTAGATAATCCTCCTTTCTTACCTTCAAAATTAAAATTTATTCCTTTATCATATTCAGCAAAAATATTTTGATCAACATCTCCATTATAAGTAAAGAAAATTTTATCACCTTTATTAATTCCTATTTTAGAAAATTTACTACTCGTATCATTTTCTAAATCTATATTTTTATTATCTTCAATAAAAGAAATAATTTTTTCTGGGTGTATTTTTATAAATTCTCTATTTCTATTAATCCTTTCTTTAGAAAAATGACTAAATATTTCCTGTTCTAAAATTTCAGGATTTTTTATGTACGGAGCTGAAAAAGTTTGATATATTTGAAATCTTGTAGGCACTCCAGAATGTTTAGTTAAACTATTTATCCTGTTTTCCAAATTATCAGTTATGCCAACTTTACACATATCAGGCATAGAAATATTTGTTATTATGTATAAATATTTTTTCATATTTTTATTTTATCAAAATCTTATTAGAAACACAAAGAATTTTGTGTTTCTATAAAATTTCAATTAAGCTTGTGGATTTTCTGATTGAGAATTTTCAGGATTTGGATTTTCTGGATTTGGATTTTCTGAAGGATTAGGATTTGCTTGATCATTTGCAGTCTTCATCGCTTCTCCAATTTTCATCATAGCTTGTGAAAGATCTTCTGAGGCTTTTTGTATTTGCTCTAAAGATGAATCAGGATTATTTTTGATTGAAGTCAGATTGATTCTTTTTTCTGTGACTTCATTTTTAATATCATCACCAATTTTTCCTTCCGCATCTTTCAATGCTTTTTCAGCAGTGTGAATCATCTGATCAGCAAGATTTTTAGCTTCGATAATCTCCATCTTTTTCTTGTCAGTATCAGCATTTGCTTCAGCCTCTGTCTGCATTCTCTTAATATCTTCATCTGTAAGTCCTGACGATGCCTCTATTCTGATTGATTGCTCTTTACCACTTGTTTTTTCTTTTGCTTTTACATTTAAAATACCATTTGCATCAAGATCAAAAGTCACTTCGACTTGTGGCATACCACGAGGTGCTGGAGGAACTCCATCAAGAATAAATCTTCCTAGAGACTTGTTGTCGACTGCTAGAGGTCTTTCTCCTTGTATGATATGAATCTCTACACTTGTCTGATTATCTGCTGCTGTAGAAAAAGTCTGTGATCTTTGTGTTGGGATTGTAGTATTTTTCTCTACAAGCTTTGTAGCCACTCCACCCATTGTCTCAATACTTAATGAAAGAGGTATCACATCAAGAAGAAGTATGTCTTTTACATCACCTTGAAGCACTCCAGCTTGTACAGCAGCTCCAAGAGCAACTACCTCATCTGGATTGATTGATCTATTTGGATCTTTACCAAAAAGATTTTTTACAGCTTCTATCACCATTGGCATTCTTGTTTGTCCTCCAACGAGGATGACATCGTTTATTTCTTCTTTTTTAAATGGAGAATTGTCCAAGGCTCTTTTTGTAATCTCCATTGCTTTATCTATAAATGGACGAGCAATATTTTCAAGCTCAGAGCGAGATAATTTTATTTGTAGATTCTTTGGTCCGTCTTGACCTGCAGCTAGAAATGGAAGGAAAATCTCTGATTCAGATTGAGTTGATAGCTCATGCTTTGCTTTTTCTGCAGCTTCATCTATTCTTTGAAGAGCAAGAGTGTCTTTCATCACATCAATACCAGTCTCTGCTTTAAATTTATCAGCAATAAATTTAATTATTTGTTGATCAATATCTCTTCCTCCAAGATGAGAATCTCCATCTACAGATTTTACTTCCACTACTCCGTCTCCTACTTCTAAAATAGAAATATCAAAAGTTCCTCCTCCAAGGTCGAATACTGCTATCTTTTCATTTTTATTTGAATTAAATCCATAAGCAAGAGCAGCTGCTGTAGGCTCTGGAATAATTCTTTTTACATTAAGTCCAGCTATTTTACCTGCGTCTATTGTTGCTTGTTTTTGAGTATCATTAAAATATGCTGGTACTGTGATGACAGCTTCTGTGATTTTTTCTCCAAGCTTTGCTTCTACATCTGATTTTATTTTTTGTAAAATCATCGCAGATACTTCTTCTGGTCTATAATCTTTTCCTCCAAGATTTACAAGTACTGAGTTGCTTGGACCTTCTTTTAATTTATAAGCAACATTTGGAATGTCATTTTGTACTTCTTTATCTTTAAAAGAATGTCCCATATATCTCTTTACTCCATAAATAGTATTTTCTGGATTGATTACTGATTGACGCTTTGCTGTCACACCTATTGATTTTTCACCATTTTTTGAAAATGAAACCACAGAAGGAGTTGTACGATATCCTTCTACATTCTCTATAATTTTTGGCTGACCACCTTCAATGATAGCTACTGCACAGTTTGTTGTTCCTAAGTCTATACCTATAATTTTTGACATATATTTCTTTTTTAATTTAAAAATAATTTAAAGTTAATAATTTTATTCTTCAGATTTTCCGACTTTCACTCTCGCTGGACGCAATATCTTTTCTCCAATCTTGTATCCTTTCTGTATTACGCTTATTATTTTATCATTTTTATCTTTTTCTTCAAGATTTAAATTGATAATTTCTACAGCTTCATGAATTGATGGATCATAATCTTCTCCTTCTTCACCAAAAACTTTTACACCATTGCTTTCTAAAACTTTTAAAAGTTGAGAAAATAAATATTCAATACCCACTCTCCAATTTTGATCTACAGATTCCCATTGAGATTTATTATTTTTAGCCATATCGTATCCATCAAATACAGGCAATAAATCTTTAATTAAATTAGAATTTGCAAATTTGATTAAATCTCTTTTGTATTCTTCTATTTCTTTTTCACGATTTTTATAATCTGCTTGGATTCTTTGCCAACCTTTTAAATATTCATCTCTTTCTTTTTCTAACCTTTCTATCTTCTCTTCAAATTTATCTTTTAATTTATTCTTATCATTTTTAATTTTTTGAGATTCTGACATTACTTCACCGTCAGAATTTAAATCTTCAAAAACAACATCATCTTCATTTTCTCTTTGATTATCAACATCATTTTCTAACATTTCTTCTTCATTTTTAAAATTTGTATCTTTCATAATTTATTTTAAATAACAAAACACTAATATAAATAATCTCAGCGTTAATCAGAATTCCACCCTTAGTGTCTTAATTATAATATCATAAAATAAATTTTTAGGCAAAAAAAATATCCCTACTTTCTAAGGGATATTATCATCAAATTAAAAGAATTAACCAAAAAATCTTTTACTTTTTCTAAAAAATTCTTTCTTTTTTCTCCACAAAACCAATCGTTTCTATCAAAAAAAAATGCCTTATTGCTGATATCTAATGTCACAGCTTTTTTTTCCATTTTATTTGAAAAAGTCAAGACATAATGCTGACTTTTAAATTTAGAAGGAAAGCAAGTGAGATTGATCATTTTCTTTTTTAATTTAAAATTATCTAAATTAAACTTTAAAAGTAAAGAAGGATTGGCAAATTTTAAATTTCTGAATTTATATTCTTCACACAAGCGAATATAATTTGCATCATAATTTAAGGAAAAAAAATAAATAGTTTTTTCAAAAGATTTTTCTAAACTAGGTATCTTTTTTAAAAAATGAGTATTAAAATAAAAATTTCTTTCTATAAAATCTAATATTTTATTTTCCTCTTTTTCAAAATCTTTAATTTGAATTTTTACTGTTTTAATTGTAGGATCAATATCTTTAGGATTGATACCATACAAAATCTCTTTGAATGTACACATTTTTACACATATTGACTTAGTTAAGATTATATTAAATCCTAAATAAAGTCAATTGATTCAAAAGAGATACTAATATTGTTGTTTTTCTGCATTTAATTGAAAACAATAATATCCTTTTGGATGATTCCATTTTGAAAGATAATAATCGTTGCCATAATTCACCTCAGTCAAAAAAGATTCACAAAGAGAGTATTCTTTTTCAGATATTATTTTATACTCATAATTTAAACCAAGAGTATCTTTATACCCATAACCTACCTCACTTACAGATGTTGGCAAAACTTTATTTTGAATATAAAAATTTAAAATACTGCCAGATAAATTAGTGAGACTAGAGATTTTTTGACTATCCATATTTAAATCTCTCACTTTATTTGGTGTACCAAAAGTGACTATACTGAAAATCACAGTAGCCAATACTAAAATTGTAGCTATTAAACTAAGTATTTTTGGAATATTTGTCGATGATAAATAATCTCTATTTAAAGTATAGTAATAATAAGCAAATAATAAAATAGAAGCTATCAAGGTCACTAAAGATTTTAATAAGAATGTCTTTAATAAAGATCCAAGTAAAAATGTATATAGAGTAGCCACTGCAAGACTAACTATTGTCAAAATAGTAATAATCAAAGCTAAATAAATAACAGACTTTCTAAGTGTCAGATCTTTTTTTATTGGATCTTTTTGTAAATCTTTTTCTATCAAATATGAAAATAAAAGATACAAAGGAAACACTACTATGAGTGTAGCTATCATCATAGCGACATCTGAAGGCATTCCGATTTGATAATTTTGATACATAAAACTAGAACTGTCAGGAATCAATTTATCTATAAAAGAAAATATAATATAAAGAAAAGATTGTACAGACACACAGAGAGTTATCAATAGTCCAATATTATAAAGAATATCTTTATTTGTCCTTTTTTCATCTATCTCAGATTTCTTTAAAATTTTTGATATTATCACAAGTAACATTAAAGGAAAAACTATAGAGCTAAATATACTTAAAAATTCCATATTTTTATTTGAATAAATTTTATTTTATTTTATTTTATTAATAATATAATTATACATCATTAAAAACAAAACCTACTCTTGACGAGTAGATTTTTGTTAAAACTATCTTTTTGACCAAGTTGGAGCTTTACGAGCTTTTTTGAGACCGAATTTCTTTCTTTCTTTTGCTCTTGGATCTCTTTTTAAGAATCCTAGTTTTTTAAGTGAAGATCTTAATGCTTCGTCTTCTTTTACAAGTGCACGAGTAATTCCATGTCTTACAGCTTCTGCTTGTGAATGAATCCCTGAGCCCGTTACTTTTATAGTGATAGTATATTTATTTGTTAATCCAGATTTTGTAAAAGCTGAATTTACAATGTCT
Source organism: Minisyncoccota bacterium (assembly GCA_018061825.1). Classification (GTDB taxonomy): domain Bacteria; phylum Patescibacteriota; class Minisyncoccia; order Phycocordibacterales; family UBA5272; genus UBA5272. The sequence continues at coordinate 13,758 of JAGOTK010000005.1, read as the reverse complement.
CTAAGATCACTAGTCTGAAAATAATCATTTATATCTTTATCATTAACTAAAAATGATGATTTTACAGAAGGAGTAATACGTATTCTCGCTGTAGCTGTTTTTCTTCTTCCTATTGTCTCTATATATCCTTTGGTCATAAAATTTGTTTTAATAATATTAAATATCTACTACTCTTCTATTGAGAGATTTTTCATCTTCTTATCTTGTAATTTATTTTTTGGAAGCATTCCATAAATTGCATGCTTAATAATTTCTTTATATCCTTTTCTTTCTACCACTTGTACGAAAGTCTTAATTTTTTGTCCTCCTGGATATCCTGAATAAGTCTTATGTATGCCTTCTTTTAATTTATTGCCTGTCAATTTAATTTTAGAAGCATTAAGTATTTTCACCTTTACATCATTTACTTCATTCTTTGCGAAGTCAATTGATTTTTTACCATTTAAAATAGCAGCAGCTTCACTAGATAATCTTCCAAGAGCTTGGCCTTCTGCATCTAAAATATATTCTTTTGTAGTATTTGTATTAGTCATATTTTTTAAATAAATTCGATAACAGCCATTGGAGAACCATCACCAATTCTCTGACCAAGCTTTGTAATTCTTAAATAGCCACCGTTTACATCTTTATACTTTGGAGCTAAAGTAGTAAAAAGTTTTTTAGTCTCAATTTCTTGATTTAAAATTCTACTTGATACTAATCTTCTTCTTGTTACAGAATCTACTTTTGCAAGAGTTACCAATTTTTCAACAAAAGGTCTTATTTCTTTAGCGCGAGCCTCAGTAGTCTCGATTCTACTATGACGAACTAGATTAATAGCTAGACCTTTTATGAATGAATGTCTTTGGTTCTTCTCTCTTCCGAATTTTCTAAAATTTTTATGATGCTTCATGGTTTTATATTTTATATCTTATACACTTTTTTTGGCTTTTTTGCAACTATTATTTTTTCTCTTTCTTTAAAGATAGTCCTTTTCCGTCTAATAATTCTTTTATTTCTTCAATAGCCTTATCTCCCAATCCTCCTAAAGTCTTAAGATCTATTTCTGTCTTTTTCAATAAACCAGATAATGTTTTTATTCCTCCTGAAATAAGAGCGTTTTCTGTTCTTGTTGAAAATTCTAATTCTTCAATTTTAATTTTTGCTGGTGAATTTTCAGAATCAATTTTTTCATCTAAAATATTATCAGATAACATATCTTCATCACTTGATATAGATTCTTTAAAACCTATTATAGATTGAAGTTGAGTAATCATTGTGGCAATACTATATTCCAATACTTCTCTTGGTGAAATTGTACCATTTGTCTCTATAGATAAACGTAGTCTGTTGTGATCTGTCCTATCTCCAACACGCATATTTTCAACTTCATAACTAGCTCTTTTTACAGGAGTGAAAGCCGCATCTAAAGATATAGAACCTATCATTGTTCTTTCTTTTTCTACTTGCTCTTTTGAGATATATCCAATACCTTTTTCAAGATTTATTTCAATATCAAGAGAAACCTTATCTGTAATTTCACAGATATAAGCATCTTCATTTATAACTTCTACACTTGAAGAAGTCTCTATATCTTTAGCTGTTATTACTTTTGGTCCTTTTACTTTTAAATGAACCTTTTGAAGCTCATCTCCATGAACTGAAAAGTTTATAGCTTTAAGATTTAAAATTATTGAGATAACATCTTCTTTAATGCCCTCTATTGTTGAAAATTCGTGCTTTACACCTTCGATTGAAAGAGAAGTGATAGCTACTCCAGGAATAGAAGAAATGATTATTCTTCTTACAGAATTTCCTAATGTGTACCCATAACCAGGATAAAGACCATCTATTTCATAGATACCCTTATTTCCTTCTTCTTTAATAACCTTTGGCTTTGATGGTAAATTGATATTTTGTGAATGCATAAAATTTATTTTATTATTTTTCTGACCTATTGTTCTTTATTAATAAAATTAACAAAAATAATTATAACACAAAAATACTAGAAAAATCAAGTATTTTTATTATTTATTTATATTTATAAATATAAATAACTAGCTATAAAAATTATCTATTGTAAAACTCTAAAACTTTTGTAAAGTCAAAACCTGCTTCAATTTCTTTTGGTAAAGAAATTATCTTTGCTTCTAATTTAGCTGAATCAAAAGAAATCCAATTTGGTGCATTGTAATCTTTTAATCTTGCAGATAAATCAACAAATAATTTAGTAACTTTTGAACCTTCTCTTATAGATACAACATCTCCAATTCTAATCTTATGAGAAGCTATACTTAATTTTTTACCATTAACTAAAATGTGTCCATGAGCTACAATTTGTCTTGCTAATGCTCTACTTTTTGCAAAACCCATTCTAGATACTACATTATCTAATCTTGATTCTAATGCAATATATACAGCTAAAGTAGGGTGAATATTATTTGTACCTGATAATCTTTCAGATCCTTTTACATAGCCAACAAATTGTTTTTCAGATACTCCATAAATATTTTTAATTTTCTGTTTCTCTTTCATTTGAAATCCATATTCAGAAATAGAAGATTTATGTTTTTTCTCAGAATCAAGCTTGCCTGGAGGATAAGCTCTAGTATTCATCACACATTTTGGTGTAAAACATTTTTCCCCTTTTAGAAAAAGTTTTTCTCCTGCTCTTCTACAAACTTTACATTTTTTATCTGTCATATATTTAAATTAAATTACTATATTCTTCTTGGCTTTTTAGCTTTTGGACCATTATGAGGAACAGGCGTCTTGTCTTCAATTGAGCTTATTTCTATCCCAAAAGCTGCAAATGATCTTATAGCAGCTTCCCTACCTGATCCTACTCCTTTAACTATGATTTTTACATTTTTAACACCTGCTAAAGAAGCTTTTTCGCCTAAAACTTCTGCTAACTTTCCAGCAGCAAAAGGAGTACCTTTTTTAGCACCTTTAAACCCTAAAGATCCTGAAGTTGACCAAGTCATGACATCTCCTTTTAAATCAGTCAAAGTAAGCTTTGTATTATTATATGTTGATTCAACATAAAGAATACCTTCTGATACTTTTTTCTTTAGGCCTTTAGCCAATGATCTTGCTTTAAGAGCATTGTCTATTCCTGAACCCATTTGTTTTACTATACGTTTCTTTCCCATAATTTTATTTTTATGTCTTTTCTACTTTTCTTTTACCAGAACCCATAGTCTTTCTAGTATTTCCTCTTACTGTACGATTATTAGTTTTTGTTCTTTGACCTCTTACTGGAAGATGCTTTAGATGACGACTACCTCTATAACATTTAATATCTTTTAGTCTTTTGACATTAAGTTGAGTGTCTCTTCTGAGATCTCCTTCTATTTTAAAAATTTCAACTTCTTTTCTGATATTTTTTTCTTCATCTGAAGTTAATTCTTCAGCTTTTTTACCAAGTCCTATTTCAAGCTTTACTAGAATTTCTTTTGCTTTTGGTCTACCAATACCATAGACTGCTGTCAAAGCAACTTCTAATCTTTTCTTTTCTGGAATTGTTATACCTGCTATACGCATAAATAAATATTTTTATTAAATTATCCTTGTGCCTGCTTATGTTTTGGGTTAGCGCAAATAACGCGAAGAACTCCATCTCGCTTTACCATTTTACACTTACTACAAATTTTTTTTAATGATGATTTTACTTTCATAATTAATGACGGTCACAAAATAAAAAACTAATTACTAGATTGTCAGACGAGTATACTATAAATTAATAAATAATGCAAATCTTTTATAGAGATTTTACATTCTACGAACAATTCTACCTTTACCTCCATAAGGATCTATCTCTACGACGACCTTATCTCCTACTAAAATCTTTATTTTAAAGACTTTTATTTTCCCTCTTAAAAAACAAATCTGCTCTTTTCCATCAGAGTACCTTATTCTAAAAAGAGCTGCTGGTAAAGCCTCTATAACTCTACCTTCTTTGACCTCCATGTCTTCATCTGGCTCTTTAAAAACGTCTTGTTTTTTATGAGTTTTTTTATTACTCTTACTACTTTTATTGCTTTTATTATTACTTCTCTTGTTAAAATTTGAATTCATATAAAGAATATAACATTATTTTAATTTTTCTTCTATTTTTATTTTGTTTTCATTGCTTGGAAAAGATCTTAACCAAAAAGGACTAACAGTGTAGCTAGAAGTCACTATAGATGAATTGTAATTTTTAATAATTTCTCCGATTGTAGAAACTTTTTTACCTATTAAAGATTTTTTAATAGCTGCATCATTATGTTCCCAGATGATTCTAACTTTTCCTGTAATTAATACTTTTAAGATGCTTGTAAGCTCTAAATCCATATCAGGATCAAAAGTAAAAGTTAAATTACTAATATCATCTATTCTCAAAGTTTCATCTTGATTAAAATTATCTTTTAGGACTTGTTGAGATATCATTTTTACTAAAATATCCTTTTTAATTGAAACAAGTACCCCCGATGCTACCAAAGTGTAAGAATTTTGCTCTGTAGTCATAAGTAGAGACTGATTATCTGAATAATTTATTACAAGATTATCGTAAAGACTGAAATAATCATTGTATTTAAAATTTTTAACCTCAGATTTTAGCATATTGTCTAAAGTCGGTTTTAAATCTCTATTTGCTAAAGCAATATCATCTACAGATACTGTAGATACTACTCCAGATATACCTCCATTCATAGAAGACGTAGATTTTCCATAAAATAAATTATATTTTTGAGATCCTTTAAAACCTGGTATTTTAAAATCTGAAGCTGGTATATTGTAGTCAGCTCCATAACTATCTGCTGATACTTTTACTTCTATAGACCCAGGGGTATTTCCTTTTTTTCCAGGTATTGTAATACTATCATTTATTCTAAATACTTTTCCTTCTGCGGTTTGAAATCTTGTATTCTTGATTAATATTTGTGATGACTCTGAAAAATTATTATAAATATGTATAGTACCTGTAGCCTTTTGATTTAATTCTTTTGGGGTTGACTTCATTACATTTTTTGACAATGAAGATGAGGCATTGCTAAGAATGACATCATCTTTAAAAAATAAGAAAGTGTCAGAGACTTCGACATCTTTATACTTTGGATTTAGTGTTATTGTAGCTGAACTAAAAATAGTACTCCAAAGTATAATTCCTGTGATTATCAGAATTAAAATAGAATAAAACAAAAAATCTTTGATTTTCTTTTTATGTCCTCTTTTCTTTTGAAAATTTCTAATATCATTTTCATCGAATTCTCTTCTTTTACTATCAAAAAAGGCTTGTCTTTTAAGTAAATCTGAATGATCCTCATCATCTTCAAGATCTCTTTGCTTTTTTTTCAAGCCAAAATGCTTTGAAGCTTTCATTACAGGCTTACCACTTCTGTCATATTCGATCTCTGCATAGTTGTCCTTTTCAAACATTTCAGTCTCTTTAGAAACCTCTCTTGATTTTAGATTTGAAATTATATTCCTCTCTGCCTTTTTAGGAGAAATAACTTTATTAGATTCTGAATTTTGATATCGCCTTCGTATATCTCTCATATGATTTAGATTTATTATTACTGTTATCTTCTAAACTTAAATGCAAATTAAACTCATCCTTTCTACTATTTATATTTGCAGTACTTATTTTCTTTATTATAACATGTACTCCTTTTCCATGACTTGCATTTTCTATATAAAACTGTGAATAAGTATTTTTATTTTTTAAAGCTTTTTCAAAAACACTTCCATATTTTTCTGTCTCAAGATAAATAAAAGTTGGTACTCTATCTATAAGTGAAATATTATGAAGAGCATAAATTATGCCACTAATCCAATTACTTAAAATAATCTCACTGACTAGATTTTCTTCTATTTTAGATATTGCGACATCAAATTTGTGAGAATAAGAGAGCACATCTCTATTCCAATAATTCACCAAAGTATGCTCTTTAAATACTTTTATATCTAAAAACTTTTCAAGATAGTTTTGATTCATGTATATATTTTAACATGAAAAAAAGCATCTTTGATTTTAAAGATGCTTTTTTAAAAAATTATTTTGTTAAATACTGTAAAACTAATTGAAGAGCTTTAACATAATCATATTTTTCTTTTAAAATCTCTTCTTCGACTTCGCTAGATATTCCCTCATAATATTTACCAGACCTTTCGTACACAGCTCTTTCTTTGATTGATTCTTCAATTAATTTTTCAATAACTTCAGCAGGATTTATATTGACTTTTTGTTGAATAGTCGCTTGTATTTCCATGGCTTTTTTATTTTAAATGGTTAAAAATAAGAACAATTTATTATGTTAAATATATAATAAAATAATATATAAATCAATCAAATTTTTTTACTTCAGTACTCCTTTAAATCTTCTGACTCCAGCGGATACAGCCTCTTGCTTTGCTATACAAAAAATTTTTCCTTTTAAATAATCATCACTCTTTTCAATATGTGGACCACCACAAAGCTCACGAGAATAAATATTCTCATCATTCTTCATTGTGTACACTTTTACAATCTCTGGATACTTGTCCCAAAAAGATCCAGTCACACCAGACTCTTTTGCTTTATTTTTATCCATCTCTTCTATTGATACTGTGAATCCATTTTGAATAGCATTATTTACATATTCTTCTATTTTTTTAATTTCATCATCTTCCACCTTTTTATCAAAAGTAAAATCAAATCTTAATCTTTCTGGGGTAATATTGCTTCCAGCTTGAGAAATATATCCTCCAAGTACCTTTTTCATTCCTGCTAGCATTAAATGACAACATGTATGAAGTGCTGTAGTGATCTCAGAATGGTCTGCAAGTCCTCCCTTAAACATTCCCTCACTCGCTGTTCTACTTTTCTCTGCATGCTCTTCTTTTAACCTATTAAATTCTACTATATCCACTTCTAAATTTTTCTCCTTAGCTAATTCCTGTGTTAGTTCAATCGGAAATCCAAAACTTTGAGATAATAAAGAAGAATCTAAACCTGGAACAATATGTTTTTCTTCTCTTTCTATTTTAGAAAATAGTTTCTCAATTTCTCGCATTCCTAAAACCAAAGTCTTTCTAAATTTACTTTCTTCTTTATCCAATTCTTCTAAAATCTTTTCTCTATTTACAGATAAATTATCTCCTAGATACTCTTTTGTTTCATTATACTTTTCAATAAAAGTTTCAGACACTTCTTTTGTAAAATTATCTTGAATTCCTAACTTATGTCCAGCTACTACAGCTCTACGAATAAGTCTTCTGACAAAATACATCTGATCTTTATTTCCAGGAAACACTCCATCGCCAATCAAAAATGTAGCTGCTTGAATATGATCTAAAATAATTCTAAAATTAACTTTATTTTCATTATCATCAATATAATTTTTATTTGAAATTTTTTCTAATATATTTTTCGCATTCTCAAATATATCTAGATTAAAAATGTCACTCTCATTTTCAGTAGCAGCAGCCATTCTTGTTAACCCTCCACCAAAATCTACATTTTTTTGCTCTAATTCTTCAAGTCCTGATTCTGTTTTTATATATTGTATAAAGACACTATTTCCAATTTCTACAAATCGCCCACAATCGCAATTTGGATGACATTCATCGTTTGTCCATTTACTATTTTTATGAATCCCTTTTTCATTTTTTGGATCAAAATCAAAAAATATTTCAGAATCTGGACCTCCAGGCTCTCCTTGTGGCATCTTTTCTGGACTTCCTGATCTGCTCCACCAATTTTTACCATCATCATAAAAAGAAATATGAGACTCGTCTATTCCATTTTCTATCCAAAAATTTTTTGCTTCATTATCTTTTGGAAGATTTAATTTTTCATTTCCCTCGTAGCAAGAAAAGTATAATCTATCTTTATCAAGACCAAGTCCAATTTCTTTATCAGTCAAAAATTCATACATAAAAGAAATTTGCTCTTTTTTAAAATAATCTCCGAAGCTCCAATTACCAAGCATTTCAAAAAAAGTTGTATGTCTATTGTCTCCTACTTCTTCTATATCTTGTGAACGAAAGCATTTTTGAGTATCAGATATGCGAGTGCCTGCTGTATGTTTTGCACCAAGAATATAATTTATCATTGGCTGCATACCAGCAGCAGTAAAAAGTGTCGTAGGGTCATTTTCTGGAACAAGAGAGCTAGATTGCACTATAGCGTGCCCTTTACTTCTCATAAATTCTAAATATCTCTTTCTCACTTCGTTTATTGTCATAAAATTAAACTATATTAGTGTTTTAGCTTTGTTTTATGAGATTATATCATTTAATATTAAAAAAATAAAAAACCCCTTAAATTAAGGGATTTTTTATTATATCTATTATTAAATAGATATCAAATTACTTCTTTAAAAAGATATCTGACTCAGGAAATCTAAATTTTGGATTTTTCAATCTTTCATCGTTTTCATCACGATATCCTACAGCAAGATAAGACACTGGTGTAAATTCATCTCCTAATCCTAAAATTTCTTTTACTTTAAAAGGATCAAATCCTTCCATTGGACAAGAGTCGATATTTAATTCTGCACAAGCAAACAACCCAAATCCTAAAGCTAAATAAGCTTGTCTAGATGACCACTCCATAAGAGCATTAGAATCCATAGATCCAGTAAAATGACTCACCATTTTTTCATAATTTTCAAATACAGTCTTTCTGATACCGTCATCTCCACCACTCACAAGCTTAAACATTTCTTCCACTCTACTATCAGCATCATTTCTAGAACAAAAAATAAATAATCTGTCAGAACTGACAACTTGATCTTGATTAAAAGAAACTTCTTTTAATTTATTTCTCAAATCCATATCTGTAGCTTCTACAACATAAAACATTTGTAAACCTTGACTTGTAGGAGCCATACGAATAGCGTCACGGATCTTTTGTAAATTCTCATCACTAACTTTCTTTGTGCTATCAAATTTCTTTGTAGCATATCTCCAATTTAAATTTTCTAAAAATGACATAATTTCTTTTTGTGTATTCTTTAATTCAGTTTTTTAATAATATATTTACGATATCTAATCTATAAATCTATACAAATTTAATATATCATACAAATAATATTGTAGTCAAATTTAAATTTTATTTATAAATATTGCAAGCCTTCTCCATTTAGATTCAAATTCTTTTAGACTTATTTCCAGATTTTCACCTTCTTTATCTGAAAGCTTTTCACTATCATTATATATAAAATATTTTTCACTATCTCTTTCTAATACATTATGTAAAAGAATAGAGTGAGGCTTGTCTACTTCATCAAAATTTTTAGGGACTGAGGCTATGACAGCACCAGAATTATTTTTTAAAAAATTAAAAATTTTATTTACTCCATAATTATTTATATTTTCTGAGTATTCTGTATCTTTTCCAAATGGAGCACTTTTAAATTCTTCTGTATATGCTGCTAGACCATGATTATGCGCAAGTATAGAAATACTTTTATGATCCCAAAATCCATCTTTAAATCCATTTATTGAAATACCTTCTTCCAATAAATTATCCAAAGATAAATTAAAATCTGGCTTTATTTTTTTAATTCCCATCCATAAAGAAGATATAGAGCAACCTTTATTTCGCCATTCTTGATTTGATATATCTATATATTGTGAGCAAAAAAACGACATAGTATTTTTGTATTATTTTTTGTTATTTTTTTTATCATCTGATAAAGGTTTTAATTTTGCAGCTATACTTATAGCGCAAGCAATTATTAAAATATTTTTAATAATATATTGACCTTCTAATGTTGGTACAAAAAATCCACCCCATGTCTCTTCTGGTAATAATACAAGTGGTCCCAGAGTTGTGATCATGTGTATCAAAAGTAGAGGTATCACAAATCTCTCAAGACCACGAATCAAAAACATTATACCTATAATACATTCAAAAATACCGAAGCAAATAATAAAAGTATGAAAAGACATGAAAGGTATAGTATTTTCAAATAATCTTTGCACAAGTCCACTAGCTGGACTCAAATCTAAAACTTTTAATATACCAAACCAGAAAAATACTAAAAATATAGCAAACCTGTCTAAAGATAAATAAATTTTTCTAAAAAAGCTTATAATTTTTATATCTATATTTTTTAATAACATAATTTTATTTTTAATTTATACAAAAAGATTACAACGTATTGGCGGGCCCACGAGGATTCGAACCTCGGTCAACGGTTTTGGAGACCGCTATTCTACCACTGAACTATAGACCCATAGTAAAAGCATTTTACCATAAAAATATAAATAAAAAAACGTATTAAAAAACTTATTTATATACAGCTTCTACCTTTTTTATCATTTCTTCAAAAAGAAAATTTTTTAACACTTTATCCTTCAATTCATTTCCAAAATTCTTTCTTAGATTATAATCTAGAATTAATTTTTCAAGAGCAAGGTCAAAAGCATTTACATCTTTAGGACTTATCAAAAAACCATTTTTATAATTCTCTACAACTTCTTTTACTCCTCCTGTATCACTAGCTACGATAGCTAGTGAATTTATCCCAGCTTCAAGTAATACATATGGTAAACCTTCTTTTATAGAAGGCAAAAAATAAATATCAAATTCTTTTAGATTTACTTTCTCATTTTCTTCTAAAATTTTTATTTCTATAAAATTTTCTAAATTTAAATCTTTAATTAATTTTATTAAATTAACTTCTTCATCTCCACCAAAAGAAAAAATAAAATATTTAAAATTTTGGATTCTCTCTTTTAAAAGAACGATAGTCTTTATCCCATATTCAAGGCCTTTATTTTTATGAAGTTCTGCGATAGATACTATTTTTACAAGATTCTTTTCTTTATTTTGTATATCTTCTATTTCTATAGATTCTTCTTCTTTTTTCAAACCATTGTGAATTATTATCAATTTATTTTTTATAAAAAACCAATCTTTCACATCTTCAAAATCTTTTTCTGACACACAGATAGTCTTGTGAGATAAAAATATTGTCAGCCAAGTAAAAAATTTTATAAATAAAATCTGTAAATAAGATCTTTCTTCCCTAAAAGGAAACCCATGAGCTGTGAAAATTATTTTCCTAACTCCTGTCAATCTCCCCAAAATAGCAGCATAAATACTTATTTTTGAACTATTTAAATGTATGATCTCAGGTTTTTCTCTTATCAAGATTTTGAAGATTTCTCTAAAAGATTTTATCTCTTTTAAAATACCCACATTTCTAATCAGATTCTTTATAAAGATAGTGTGAATATTTTCTTTTTTTAACTTTTCTGACAATATTCCATTTCCTCCAAAAGCAACGGAAATATTCTCACCTCTATTTTTAAAATAAGTAGCTAAATCAAATACATATTTTTGAGCTCCACCCCAATTACTCTTTGTAATAAAATATAAAATCTTCATAAAATTGAATTTTTCTTTACTTCCTAAAATGAAGTAAAAGATGTATAATATACATATCAATTATATATGATTTTCAGTAAAATAACAAAAAGGGTTTTTGTCGGAATGGTAGATTTTTTAATATTATCTTTATCACTTTTTATATCTCTTTCTCTTAGAGGATTGAAAATAATAGATTGGCAAGATTATTTAAAAATATTTTCCCCTTTTATAATCATAATGTTCACAAGCATAGTGATTTTTTATATGTATGGTCTTTATGACAAAATGACAGTAAAGATTTATAAAGAATTAGACAAAAGAATATTGTATAGTCAGATAATCTCAGCAATTATAGGAACTGTGATTTTTTATACATCTTCATACTTTTCTGTTGCTCCAAAAACTATATTACTTATATATATATTTATTTCTAGTATTCTTATTTTTGTATGGAGACGCTATGCTAGATTTTTTATAAAATCAAATCAATACATGAAAATCTTACTTGTAGCCGAAGGTAAAGAATTGCATGAACTAAAAGAAGAATTAAGAAATAATAAAATATTAGATACAGAAAAAGTAGAATTTATAGATATAGAAAAAGAATTTGGACTAAATCTTTATACAAAAATAAAAAATGAAATACAAAAAAATGATTTTAACATCATAGCAATAAATATGCATCATTCTCATATTAAAAATAACATTGAGCTATTTTATGAATTACTCTTGGAAAAAAGGACTGTTGTGAATTTTGCTGACTTGTATGAAGAAGCGTTTGGAAAAATACCACTTCACAATATAGATGCTGGCTGGTTCTTTAGTAATTTATATAATAAAAAAGATAAATTTTACGAATTTATAAAAAGAAGTTTTGATTTAATATTATCAGTACCAACATTTATAATATCTTTATTTGTTTATCCTTTTATATTTATATTTATAAAAATCCAAGATGGAGGAGATGTGTTTTATACATCAAAAAGAATAGGAAAAGATGGAAAAGAATTTAGCTTATACAAATTTAGAAGTATGACAGATATTAAAAATGTAGATTCTACAAATAAAAATGAAAAAAAGAGAATTACAAAATTTGGAGACTTTATAAGAAAAACAAGAATAGATGAATTGCCTCAACTTATAAATGTTATAAAAGGCAACCTATCTCTTATAGGTCCAAGACCTGAGACTCCTGAGCTAGTTAGAGAATATTCCAATCAGATAGCATTTTATGGTATTCGTCACACGATAATCCCTGGACTTTCTGGATATGCGCAAATATATCAAGATCATAACAATGTGCCTAAATTTGGAATCTCTACAAAAGAAACAGAAGATAAATTATCTTATGACGTATATTATCTGAAGCACAGATCTATGCTTTTAGATTTTTCTTTAATTATTAAAACTATAAAAGTATTAATAGGAAAGACAGGACTGTAAAATGTATGAATCCAAAAGTATCTATAATAATGCCTGTCTATAATGGAGAAAAATTCTTGAGAGAGTCTATAGAAAGCGTTTTAAATCAAACTTTTGATAATTTTGAATTCATAATAATAAATGACGGCTCTAAAGATAACTCTTTAAATATAATAAAAGAATATGATGTAAAAGATAAAAGAATTAAAATAATAGATCAAGAAAATAAAGGTGTCTCTAGCTCAAGAAATAATGGAATAAAAAGTAGCAATGGAAAATATATAACCTTTATAGACTGTGATGATATCTGGTTAATAAATAAACTAGAGACACAAATAAATGAATTTGAAAAAGACAAAGAATTAAAAATATGTGGGACTTGGGCAAAAGTAATAAATGAATATGGGGAAATTATTTCTAATTTTAATTATCCTCCACTGACAAATATTCTCATTCGTATAGAGTCTATATATAAAAACCCATTTATAACTTCATCGATTATTTTTAAAAAAGAAATCATTGACAATAAAAAACTATTTCTACCTAAAATGAAACTAGCTGAGGATTATGAATTTATAACTAAATATATTTATAAAAATAAATCTAAAAATATAAATCAGACTTTAATTAAATATAGAATACATCAAAATAATTCGGATAATACTATCTATAAAAAATTTAATTTTAAAATTATAGCTATAAAAATTAGATTCTTAGCTTTATCAAGACTAGTAAAATCTATTTTCTAATCTGATCCACTCTTCTGGACAAATATCTTTAGTGTCAATATTTGATCTCATCCAATTTTTTGGAGCAATAATTATTTTATCTTTGTTTTGATTAAGCCAAGCACCCCACCAAGAGAAACTAGAATTTGCTATAACATTATGCTGACATTTACTTATGAGATAAAGAGAGTCTGTAGGGTTTAAATTTTCTGACACAAAAACTAATTCACCTTCTTTTTTTAAATCTAAAAGATTATTTTTACACCATTCTATATCATC
>JAGOTK010000004.1:15224-39636 GCA_018061825.1 Minisyncoccota bacterium | reverse complement strand
CGCAAAACCGAGTCCATTGTTTAGAGCGTACGAGGTAGTTTCGAGCCACCACGCACGCGGAGCGTGCGATTAGTCGGCATCAGGATTTTGTTCGTAATAGGTTCGGACTTTGTTAATGACACACCACAAATTCCATTTTGACTTTATTTTAAATATATAGTATTATTTTTTTTAGAAAATTCTGTCTTTTTTATTTTTGTTAATAAATAAAGATTCTATATATAAAACAATATTTTTGTACTTTAAAAATTTAAAAAATGAAATCATTAATTAGTTTTTTGATAACTATCTTAATTTGGGTTGGTTTGTATTATTACGAGTCTGCCAATAATTTTTGGATAAGTAATAATGTTTTTTTTCAACGCTTGTTTTGTTGGATATATTTAATGAATGCTATGGTTTTGGTACCAGCAAGACAAAACTCAGAAATCATTTTTCGTATTACTCAACGCACTTTGTTTGAATTAGAACCTGGAATTTATTTTTTTCCATTTCTTTGGTGGTGGGGAGAAGAAAATAATCCATACGCTACCAATGATAGTAGTTCAAGTTTTTTAAGAATTGATTCTGCTAAGACTTTTAGACATAGGTCAGTTGGTTTTTGGGAAGATGTAGGAAGAGATTTTATAATTCCTTTTATTTTTAGAAGAAATTCTTGGAGTGTGATTATTTGTCTTGCTATGGCATTTTTTATTGGTAAATGGTCTGTTGATATAAAAGATTATTTAAAAGGTGATAAAGATATACAAATAGAACAAAAAATAAATTATCATCCTTTGTATGACAATAATACTATTTTCAAATTAAATTAGTAAGACAAAACCCTGCAATAAATTAAAATCTATTGCAGGGTTTTTTATTTTTAAATTAAAATTTATAATAAAACTCATGATAAAATATTTATATGCAAGAAGACAATAAAAATAATTATGAAGACAATCATGAAGAGATTTTTAGCATTAAAATTTTAAAAGAAGATTTTGCTAGATATAAATTATTATCTCGTCTTTTAGAAATTCACGATACTCCAAAAAGTCTAAATATTAAAGCAAAAAACGAAGATGTTTTAAACGAAATTTTAAATAAAAATATAAAAGGCAAAGATTTTAAAATTCTGACGATAGTAGGTTCTAGGAAAAATTCTTATTACGGTAAAGAGGTAGTTGAATATTTATTAAAAAAAATTGCAGGAGAAAATATTTTCATAGTTTCTGGTCTTGCATTAGGTATAGACTCTTTAGCACATGTAAATGCATTAAAAAATAATTTAAGGACAATCTCTGTACCTGGATCTGGATTATCTAAAAAAGTAATTTATCCATCTGCAAATATAAACTTAGCGCAAGAAATATTAAATAATGATGGTATTTTAATTTCAGAATATGATGACGATAGAAAAAGTGAATTATATTTTTTTCCATCAAGAAATAGAGTTATGGCCGCTATATCTGACGCTGTACTTATTATTGAAGCTGGAGAAAAAAGTGGAACATTGATCACAGGTAGGCTTGCTATGGAATATGGAAAAAATGTAGGAGTAATACCAAATAATATTTTTGCTGAAGGATCATCTGGGTCAAATGAGCTTATTAAAAATGGGGCAACTCCTGTCACAAAAGTAGAAGATATACTTGAAATGCTTAATTTGAGTAGAGAAGGAAATGGTATTTTAGATTTAAATTTTAACAAGAAAGAAGATAATGCAAAATTAAAAGAAATATTAGACTCATTAAGTGATAATGAAAGATTTGTTTTAGAAAAAATTATACAATCTGGAAACGTGAATAAAGAAATCTTAATTAAAGAAATGGAAGAAAATTTTGATATGAATTATACAGACTCTTTAGTGTCTCTTATGAGTCTTGAAATAAATGGGTTTATAAAAGAAGAATTAGGAGAGATTAGAATAGTAAAATAGACTTAGATTTTTCTTTTTTTAAATATTTAAAATTCTTTATGTTATAATTCTACTAATATTATTATGAGAAAAAATGTACATGGACGTATCACTCTGACTAGTAAAGGTGATGGATATGTCAGATTAACTGAGGATCATGAAAAAATAGATGAATCTTTTACTAAAAATGGATCTATTTTTATTGATCATGAGCATTTAAGCTGTGCACTTCATGGAGATGTAGTGGAAGTGGAAGTGCTAGGTAAAAATAAAGACCCTAAAACAGGGGAAGATGTTTTTTATGGAAAAGTAAATGAGGTTCTTGAAAGAGCTAAATACGCTCACGCTGGTAAGCTTGAAGAAGACAACGGTGTGTTTTTTTTAATTCCAGATGACAAAAAAACTTATACTGATTTTATAATAAAAAAAGAGGATGCTGTAGGTGCTGAAGCTGGAGATAAAGTAGTTGTGGAAATAATAAATTGGAAAGATCACAAAAAATCACCTTTTGCTAAAGTTATAAAAATTTTAGGAAAGCCTGGAAATAATGATGCTGAAATGTTGGCTTTTGCTCTTGAAAGAGGTTTTTCAGATGGTCATAGTAGTGAAGTAGAAGCTGAAGCAGATGAGATTCATAAAAGAGGAATAATAGATGAAGATAAAATTATAAATGAAAATGGTATAGACGGTAGAAGGGATTTTAGAGATATAATCACTTTCACAATAGATCCTGCAGATGCAAAAGATTTTGATGATGCATTAAGTATAAAAAAACTTTCAAATGGAAATTTTGAAATAGGTATTCATATAGCAGACGTGTCATATTATCTAAAAGATAAAATGAAAATGGATGACGAGGCTATTTTTAGAGAAACTAGTGTGTATTTGGTAGATAGGACAATACCAATGCTTCCTGAAGTATTATCAAATGATCTTTGTTCTCTTGTTGAAGCAAAAGACAGACTTGTAATGAGTGCTGTATTTGAATTGGATGAAAAAAGTGAAGTTTTAAATTCTTGGTATGGAAGATCAATAATAAATTCAAATAAAAGATTTACTTATGAAGATGCGCAAGAAAATTTAGAAAAAGAAGGATCTCTTTATCATGAAGAACTTTTAACATTAAATACTTTAGCAAAAAATCTGCAAAGAAATAAAATAAAAGATGGAGCTTTGGTCATAGAATCTGAAGAAGTAAAATTCAAATTAGATGAAAACGGAGTACCTATAGATGTATATGTAAAAGAGTCAAAAGATACAAATAAACTTATTGAAGAATTTATGCTTCTTGCAAATAGGAGGGTCTCTCAATTTATTCATGACGAAGAAATCAGGACAAACAATGCTGACATTTCAGTATATAGAGTCCATGATAAGCCTGATCCAGAAAAAATGCATGAGCTAGATTTATTTATCAGATCTCTTGGTGAAAGTGTGAGATTTATTGATGGACTTATACCTTCAGGTGAATTAAATAAGCTACTTGAAAAATTTAAAAAGGAAAATAGAGAAGCTGAAAAAGATTTATTATCAATGCATATTTCAAGAAGTATGCAAAAGGCTATATATTCTACGAAAAATGTTGGACATTATGGTCTTGCGTTTCAATATTATTCACATTTCACTTCACCAATTAGAAGATATCCAGATGTGATGCTTCATAGAATATTAATGCGTGTACTTAAAAATGATTTTCCAAAAAAAGAAGAAAAATCTTATTTTGATAGAATGTGTGAGCTTGCAAGTAAGAGAGAAAAAGAAGCAGCAGATGCTGAAAGAGGAAGTATAAAATATAAACAAGTAGAATATATGAGCTATAGAATGGATCAGACTTTTGATGGTGTGGTATCAGGAGTTTCTCAATGGGGTATATATGTAGAAGAAAAAAAGAGTAAATCTGAAGGAATAATTCGTCTAAAAGATCTAGGTAATGATTTTTATATATATGATCAGAAAAAATCTAGAATATTTGGCGAAAATGGAGGAGATCAATATAGAATAGGTGATAGAGTAAAAATAAAGATAAAAAATGTAAATCTTGAATTGAGACAAATAGATTATGAGCTTATCAAGGATTAAAAATTGCGTTTATTCTATTTTTATGATATATTAGCGAGATAAAAATTAATAACAAATATTATGCTAAAAATCAGATTACAAAGACTCGGAAGAAAGAATGACCCTCATTTTAAGTTGATAGTCACTCCACATACATATAAGCCAAAGACTCATAAATTTATTGAGGATTTAGGATATTATAATGCAAAAGCTGGTAAGTATGAATTTAAAGCTGAAAGAGTAAAATATTGGATGAGTGTTGGAGCAAAAGTTACTCCTACAGTATTCAATTTTCTTGTTGAACAAAAGATAGTAGAAGGAAAAAAGAAAAATGTTCTTCCAAGAAAATCTATAACAAAAGTTAAAAAAGAATTAAAAAAGAAATAATTAAATCTAAATAAGATTTAATTATATTTTAAAATTTAATATAAGTCTTTACTGGTATTAAATTTTAAAGATAAAAATTAAAATACTGCATAAATATTTAAGTTTTGGTTTGTAAAGTTGTGCTATAATAAATTTGTTATTAAATTTATTTTAAAAATAAAAATTTGTAAATAAAAATATGGTTAAAGATTCAGAATTCGTAGAATATATTGTTAAGAGTTTAGTAGATAATCCAAACGAAGTAAAGATAGAAAGAAAAGTTGATGAGATGGGAGTCTTGATCACTGTAGATGTTGGAAAGGATGATATGGGAAAAATTATTGGCCGCCAAGGAGCTACAGCAAAAGCTATTCGTACTCTACTTCGTGTAGTTGGAATGAAAAATAATGCTAGAGTTAATCTAAAGATCAACGAGCCTGCAGAAATGCTTGGTGCTCAATCAGGAGAAGGCTATAGAGCACATCTTGATGATGTAGATGCAGTAATGGATGGAATAAAAAATATCTAACAAAAACAAAAACCGCAAATCATTAGATATGCGGTTTTTGTTTTTTATAAGCTGGATTTAATTATATTATCTGTTATAATTTTTGATATAAATATGAAATTTTTTGCAATCACACTTTTTCCAAACATGATAGATTCATATACAAATGAGTCTATTTTGGGTCGCGCCAAGACAAGTAAATTGATTTCTGTAAAATCTTTTCAGCTTAGAGATTTTACAAAAGATAAACATAGAAGGACAGATGGAAAGCCATTTGGTGGAGGACCTGGAATGGTGCTTTGGGTGGATCCAATAGTAAATGCTTTTGAAAAAATTTTAAAAGAGATAGATAAAGAAAAAATAATAAATAAAAAATTAAAAGATACAAATAAAGATAAAAGCTCACAAAAAAATCTAGAAAAGAAAATAGTAAAAAATATTTTAGTGGTAAATTTTGTGCCTTCTGCAAATATTTTTACAAATAAAGAAGCAAATGAATACGCTAAAAAATATACACATATTATTTTTATTTGTGGTAGATATGAAGGTGTAGACGCAAGAGTAAATCAAGTATTAAAGGATATTTTGAATAATAAAAAGAAAGAATTAAAAGAAAAGAATACTATTCTAAATAGTAAAATAGAAAATATCTCAATAGGTGAATACATACTCACAGGTGGCGAATTGCCAGCATTAATAATGATGGATAGCATATCAAGACAAATCTCTGGAGTACTACATGACAATGAGAGTATAGAGGAAAATAGAGTCGCAAGTAGCGAAGTATACGCAAGACCAGAAATTTATGAAAAGAAAATTGAAGATAAAAAGTCTAAAAAGATAAAAAAATATATAGTACCAAAAGTTTTATTATCAGGAAATCATAAAGAAATAGAAAACTGGAAAAAAAAAGATAAATAGTATGGAAAATAAAATTATTGATAATAGTGGGTCAAATTTACTAGTTAATGGAGTTTTGTTTGTTGGAATTCTAATAGTAATCTTTATAATTAGACTTATTTTTATTAAATTAAAAAAGAAAATAAAAAAGTAATGTATATAAAAGTAAAAGTAAAAACAGAAGCCAAAAAAGAATCTTTTGAAAAATCTAAAAAAGACGATGAGTTTTTAATTTCAGTAAAAGAGGAGGCTCGCAATGGGTGGGCAAATGAAAGAATTTTAGAGATTTTAAAAAAAGAATTAAAAACAAATAACGTAAGGTTAGTATCAGGACACACTAGTCCCAGTAAGATTTTTTCTATAGATTAATTTTTGTTATAATCATTAAATTATGATTAATTTCGGAGGAGATGATAATGTGGGTTAATATTTTGCCACATCCGTTGGATGTAAAACTAAAGCCAATATAGCTCAGTTGGTAGAGCACATCCATGGTAAGGATGAGGTCATCAGTTCGATTCTGATTATTGGCTCAATAAATAAGTATTATATTATATGAAAATAAAAATTAAATGGATTCTCCCAATATTGATAGCGATTCACACACTCGTATGGTATATATCTTTTTATTTTTTATTAAGTAATGATACATTTGGACTTTATGATACTTTTAGTAATTTTATAATTCAAAATCAGGGTGAATTTTATTCTACTCTTTTGATGTTTATGTTTGGATTTAATATTTTACTATCGGCTAGACTTTCTTTTTTTGAAAGTATATTTTCTGGACTTGATAAAGTTTACATAGTACATAAATATACAGGATACTTTTCTATTTTACTTTTACTTTTACACAATGCTTTGATACAGAGCTCAAGGATTCATATTACAGGATTTTTTTCTTTTGCAAAAGATATAGCAAATCCACTGCTTTACGCTTTTCTTATTTCTATTTTTATTTCAGCTTTACCAAATATTCCATATATAAATAAAATTTTAAATATCCCTTATCATATTTGGAAGTATACTCACTACATTATGGGATTTTTATTTGTAATTGGTATTTATCATTCACTCGGAGTACAGACTTTTACATTTTCAAATAGTACACTCAGTATTTATATATGTATAGTTTATGTGATAGGTATATCTTTCTTTATTTACAAGACTTTTCTTTATAAATTTTTAAAAAGAAAATACAAATATGTAGTCTCTGATTTAAAATCTTTTGATGAGGTAGGGACTTTAGAAATCACCTTAAATAATCAAGAAGAAAATAAAGAAAAATATCCAAAAAATAAGCCAGGTCAATTTGCTTTCTTTACTTTTAAAGAAAATGGAATAGAAGAGACTCATCCATTTACAATTTCAAATGCAAAAAATGAAAATAATCAATTAAGATTATCTATAAAAGCGTTAGGTGACTGGACTTCAGTATTAAAAGATAAAATAAAAATCGGTACAAAAGTTTTAGTTGATGGACCATATGGATATTTTATTTCAAATAAAAATTCAGATAACAAAGAAATTTGGATCGCTGGAGGTATTGGTATTACTCCATATCTGGCAATGCTCGAGGACTATAAAAAAGAAAATAATAGTAATAAAAAAATAATTTTTGTCTGGAGTGTAAAAGATGAAAAAGAGGCGATATATAAAAATGAAATTTTAGAAAATCTCCCAGAAAATATAGAATTTATTTTACATAATACTAGCATTTCTAGCTTTTTTAAATTTGAAAGTCTTTTAAATAAAATAATAGATAAGAATAATGCTTCTATTTATATTTGTGGTCCAGCGCCAATGCGTACAGCCATTATAAAAGATGCAAAATCTTTTGGATTCAAAGATTTCCATTTCGAGCAATTTAATTTTAGATAATTATCTGTTAAAATAGTTTTGTAGCCACTTTAGCTCAGTTGGTAGAGCATCTCACTCGTAACGAGAAGGTCTGCAGTTCGATTCTGCAATGTGGCTCAAAAAAAATCGACACATTTTATTGCGTCGATTAGAATTTAAATTTTAATAAATAAAATTAACAAAGCTTTGGAAATTTCTTTTTTAATTCTTTAGCTAGATCATTATTATCTTCATCAGTATCTGTTTCTAGTTCAGATGTAATTATTTTAAAACATTTTTTTGCTAAAATGTTACCAAAATTTCTTCTAATATCTTTAATGTTAGAATAAATATCTGTATAATCTGAGATAGAAAGTAAAATGTCGTCTGCGGTTATTTTTTCTTTGTAATCAATTATTTCTGATAATAAAGAAAAGAAATTCATTTTAGCAGATATTTCATTAAATATCTTCCTTATAAATCTCTTTTTTTGAGAATCAGTTTTTTCACTTAGTAAAAATTTAGAAAATTCTTTACCGAAAAAATAAAGACTCCAGCCACCTCCAACAGGAATTAAATCGAAAAGTTTTTTAATTTTTTGATTTGTTGTCATTTTTAATGTTATTTAAGAACGTTAATTAATTTTGTTTAAAATACTAAATGTATTCTAACATATAGTAGTGTATTGTCAAGTCTTAAAAATATCATTATTTGATATAATTAAATATATTTATTAAAATAAAATTATGGAAAATGCGCCAAAAAAAGGAGAGGAAATAAAAATATCGAAAGAAATAACAGACATGTTTGATAGAATGGTATTTGCATTACGAGCACCAAATTATTTTTCTGGAAACGAGATAGCTGAAAGAGTAATGTTAAAAGAATATGATATTATCTTAGCGGAAGATGCCTCAGGAAGACTTCCTGGATTACTAATGTATAAAGCAATGGAAAAATTTTACAAAGAAAATGACACAGAGAATAAATTAGGTTTATTTTTTTTAGCTGGATCTAAAAATGCTAACAATAAAAATGAAAAGAAAGAAAAAATATTAGATTATTTAAAAAATGAGATATCTAAACATCATAATTCCGATAAAAGAATCTTATTAGTCTCTGACGTTATAATGGAAGGAAAATCTTTAATTCCATTAGTAGAATCTTTAAAAGAATTAAACATTCAATACGATATATTAACATTAGGATTAGGTAGATCTATTAGGTATGCTAATTTTGAAAATCAAGTTTATATTCTTAAAAAAAGAACTTGGTAATATGAATGAAGCAAAAATTGGAATACCGGAAATATTTGATAGATCCGATTTGTCTGGAGTTAAAAAAGATCCAAATAATATACTTTCATCTAGAAAATTAGATAATGATATGCAAAAAATAAAACAAACAAGAGAAGAAATTGCCATTGTGGCTGAAAAGCTTTATGATAGAATATCTAGTTTTAAAAAATAAAAAATATTATGTTATATTTACGTTATATTAAAATAATTAAAATTTTTAAAGATGAGTACTTTTCAATCTCTTCTTCAAGAAGAAGAATCAGTTTGCAACTTTATAAAAGAAAAACCTCAAGTTTCTTATTGTGTATTAAAGAGAAATTTTTCTAATACAAAAATACAAGAATTGTCTATAATAATAGATAATCTTTGTTTTGAAAGTAGAATAAAAAGAATTTATACAGAAGAATCTCAAGTTCCTTTATATGTTGTAGTATAAATTAATACCCATCTTTTTGGGTATTTTGTTTTTTTGTTATAATTCTAATTAATATGGATAAAAATAACATTCAAAACCAAATAGATATTCTTGAATCACAGATGAACAATGTGGATTTTTGGAATGACAAAATAAAAGCTCAAGAAATAATTTCTAAAATAAAAGAATTAAAGTCTGAGCTCCAAGGAGAAAATGTACTTGATAATGGATCTGCTATTTTAAATATACTTGCAGGAGCAGGAGGAGATGATAGTGAAGATTGGGCGAGGATGCTACTAAATATGTATTTAAAATATTTTGAAAAACAAAATTGGAATATAAGTCTTCTTCATGAAAACAAAAATGAACATGATGGGTATAGAAATATCAGTATAGAAGTGATAGGTAAAAACGCATATGGAAAATTAAAAAATGAATCAGGGGTACATAGACTTGTACGCATTTCTCCTTTTAATGCAAATGGAAAGCGTCATACAAGCTTTGCACTTGTAGAAATCTTGCCAATACTTCTAAAATTAGAATTTGAAAAATTTAAAAATAATATAAATCCTGATGATATAGAAGTAGAAACTTCAAAATCTAGTGGCCCTGGAGGGCAAAATGTAAACAAGAGGGAGACCGCAGTCAGAGTAGTACATAGGCCTACAAATATTGCAGTACATGTATCTACAGAGAGATCTCAAGAGCAAAATAAAGAAAAGGCGTTTAATATGCTTTATGCAAAATTATTTAAAATAGAAGAAGAAAACAAAAAAGCAGAATCAGAAGGAAGAAAAATTTCTAAAACTACAGAAATAGAATGGGGGAATCAGATTAGAAATTATGTACTTCATCCATATAAATTAGTAAAAGATTTAAGAACTAATATAGAGACTAGTGATATAGATAAAATTTTAGAAAAAGGAGATTTGTCTGAATTTATTGAAGCGGAAAAATCTTTATAGAAATAATATATTGACACATTTGTAATATTTTGATATTCTAATTTTAGACTAAAACTTATTAAAAATGAAAGTGACTTCGATGTTTTCTCCATGGATTTGGTTAAGTGTTATCTTTTCCATGTTTCTATTTTTAGGATTTTTAACTCTTCTTTTAATTTCATTATTTTTTATCGAGTATCATCAAATTTATTTGTATGGTACAGTTATTTTTTTTGTAATAAATATTATTTTTGCTTTAAGATTATTAAATAAAACTTTATAATAAGAAAAATAATTAAGAATTAAAATCCTTTAAAATCAGTATTTATTGTAAATACTGATTTTTTTGTTAATAAAAAATCTTTGACTTTATTTTTTTATGGTAATATAGATTTATATGCTTTATTTTGAAAATGTGAAAAAAGAATATCCTGGTGGGTTTGTGGTCCTTGATGAGATTAATTTAACTATAGATAAAGGAGAGCTCGTATCTGTCGTAGGACATTCAGGTGCTGGGAAAACAACTTTAATAAAAATGATTTTAGCAGAAGAAAAGCCGTCTAATGGTAAAATTTCTTTTCATTCAAGTCAGATTCAAAAATTAAAAGGAAATGACCTTGTAGAATTTAGAAGAAAGATAGGAATAGTTTTTCAGGATTATAGATTACTTACAAATAGGACAGTCTATGAAAATATAGCTTTTGCTATGGAGGCAGCAGGTAAATCAGAAGAAGAAATAGAAAAAGATGTACCCCACGTGCTAGATCTGGTTGATCTAGGAAGTAAGATTTCACATTTTCCAAATCAATTATCTGGAGGAGAAAAACAAAGAGTGGCTATTGCAAGAGCTCTTGTAAATAGACCTGAGATAATAATTGCAGATGAGCCTACTGGTAATTTAGACCCAGTAAATACTTACGACATAATTCAAATTCTTAAAAAAATAAATGATTTAGGCACTACTGTCATACTCACTACTCACAATAAAGGAGTTATTGATCATTTGAAAAAAAGAGTGATAACAATGGAAAATGGGAAAATTGTCAAAGACGAAAAATTAGGAAAATATTCTATTTAATTAAATAAACAAAAATATGAAAAATTCATCAACAACTTTTAAAAGAATATTTAAATCAGGAACTCTTAATTTTTTTAGAAATAAGACTGTCTCTATCTCTTCTGTAGCCATTTTGACTACAACTTTACTAATAATAGGTATTTTCTTTTTTTTTAGAGGTATTTTTGATTATACTCTTGGAGAAATAAAAGATAAAGTAGATATTAAAGTCTATTTAAAGTTGGAAGCCTCAGATACTCAAATAACTTCCTTGAAGCAAAAAATAATGACTTTGTCAGAAGTAAAATCTGTAAACCTGACAACTGCAAATGATGCTCTTGATGAATTTAAAAATAAACATAGTAATGACGCTATAACAATGCAAGCTTTGGAAGAATTAAACACAAATCCTTTTGGAGCTGTTCTCACTATAATAGCTCAAGATACCAATAGTTATGAATCTATTGCGCAGACTTTAGACTCAGGATCTCAATTTTTAGGAGATTCTTCATCAATTATAGACAGAATAAATTATTATGAATTAAAATCTAGTATTGATAAGTTAAATAATATTGTTAATTGGGTAAATATTATAGGTTATTGGATAACTTTGATATTCATTATAATGAGTTCTTTGATAATATTTAACACTATTCGTCTTTCTATATTTATTTACAAAGATGAAATATCTGTAATGAGACTTGTAGGAGCTTCAAATTTTTATATAAGAGGTCCTTTCTTGATAGAGTCTACTATTTATGCTTTTGTATCTTCAAGTTTAGCCATGTTATTATTTTCCCCAATCACTTACTATATAGCAAAAAAGACAGCTATCTTTTTAAATGGTCTAAATATTTACAAATATTATTTAACAAACTTTTTTTCTTTATTTGCATTACTTTTGATTGTAAGTCTTTTATTGGCTACAGTATCTTCTATGTTAGCTACAAGAAAATATTTAAAGATTTAAATAGATTGTATTAATTGTTGAAAACTTTTCGATAATACATATTTTATGTATTATAATTATTAATAACTGCAAAAGTATAAGTTGTAAGTTTATTATTAATATTAAAAATTATTCAAAATAAATATGTTATCAAAATTATCATCTTCCAAAATCTTTTTATGGGTTTCTTTTTTTGGAAGTTTATTGGCTCTAACTCTGTTTTCGTTTTTAAGAATACCTTTTCTTTTTTCATCATTACAGCAAAATGATTTACAGAAAAATTTTATTTTTATCTTATTAGGTTTAATATCTTCTTTATCTTTTTTTATTTATTTAATAATAAAAAAGGAAATAAATTCTCCAGTATCTAATTTAGGAAAGTTGCTATATTTAATAGTGCCTATAGTGATGATTTTGTCTACGATATTTTCACCTTCATTTTCTAATTCTTTTTTTGGAAAATATATATCAACATCAAATTTAGTATTCTTTTCTTCACTTACACTTTTTATATATATAATCTCAGCTTATTTAGAAAAAGGTTTTAAAAGTATTACTTGGCTGACCATAATGGTGAGTAGTTTAGTATTAACTATGCCTATAATGATAGCTATCATATTATTGAGATTAAATATGCCAAATATTGCTTCTTATTTTGTATATTTAGTAGGAAATTGGGACATTGTAGCCGTGGTCTCTGCTTTGATTGTTGTGGTATCTTTGGTTTATTTTGAAACTATTGCTTTTTCAACAAAACAAAAAGCTATATCTGTAATTCTAATGGGCTTACACTTAATTTTAGTATTTTTTATAATTATTCCAGATATTTGGTATGCTTTAGCATTATCTTCTCTTGGCATATTACTTATATCTGTACTAAACAAAAAGACTTCTCATAAAAAGTTTTATAATAGATTGTCTTTTTATGTATTCATAATATCTTTATTCTTTTCTATTTTATTTTCTCTACCTAGTTCTTGGACTAAAGTAAATACACTTAATCAAAAAATAGGAAATTTTTCTTTAAAGTATTCTGGAATAAATTATTCTTTTGTTAAACCTAGATTTAATTTAAGTTTTGATTTAGGTGTATCTAGATTAAAGAAAGGGGAAATATTTGGCGCAGGATTAAATGAATTCAATAGTGTTTGGCAAAAAGAAAAGCCACAGACAATACTAACTTCTACATATTGGAATACAGAATTTACCTCATCATACTCTGCATTGACTACTTTCTTTGTGACTATAGGTATAACTGGTGTGCTAGCTATTCTTTTAATTATCGGATCATTAGGATTTTCTGTTTATAAAGAAATGAAGAAAAAAGAAGAAACATCAAATTTTGATGATGAGAATAAATTTTACTTTTTATCTTCTGTAGCTTTATTTATTTTCTCAACAGCATTGCTTTTAATGTTTGTAAATATACAATTAGCTATCACATTATTTGCACTATCTGTGGGACTCTTATCTGCACATGTTATAAAATGGAAAGAGATCAAAGTTGCAGAATCAGGATATTTATTGTTCTTTTTTGCTTTAATTGTTATCCTTTCAGGATCTATTATAAATATAAATAGAGAAAGAAGTTCAAGTGTAGTATCTTCAGCATTATCAAATTTTCAAAAAGATAATGATTCAAGTAAATTGGAATCTAATTTGATAAAAGCAGCTAGAATATCAAATGATGATGTTAATTACAGATTATTAACTCAATATTATTTATATGAAGCTCAACAATTAATTTCAGCTTCATCTACAAATAAAGAAGAATTACAAAAGAATTTTTTATCAACATTAAATAATGCTATAACAGCTTCAAAAGCAGCTATAAATATAGATGAAAATGATTATAATAATTATTTAACATTAGGATCAGTTTATAGTTTTTCTATGAACTTGGATAAGCAAAATAAAGATGCTTATTATCAAAACGCTAAAGATTCATACGCTAGAGCTTTGACACTTTATCCAAAAAATCCTTCAATTCCATTGACTTTAGCTCAATTACAATATTCTTACAATCAAAATTCTAGCTCTACAATAGATAATATACAAAAATCTTTGGAAATAAAGCCAAACTATTCTAGTGCTTATTATATTCTTTCTCAAATTGCTACAGAAAATAATGATCGTAATTCAGCTTTAAAATATGCAGCACAAGCTATACAAGCAGATCCAAATAGTGAAGATGCATATATGCAATATGGGATATTAATCTTAAATAAGAAAGATTTATCCAAAGAAGAGCTTAATGAAGCTTATACAGCTTTTATGACTATCCTTGATATAAATCAATCAAATCTTACAGCTGGATATTATTTAGCAATAACTTATACTTTAGCCAACGATTTTACTAGAGCACATTCTTTAGCAGATTCTTTATTAAAATTGCTACCAAATGAGCAAAAAATAAAAGATTTACAGACTTTTATTGCTACTCAAGAAAGAAATACTCCAAATACTTCTGTAATAAAAAAGTAAACAACAGATACAAAATCTTAAAATAGCCCTTTTAAAGGGCTATTTTATTTTTATGATATAATTTAAAAATGAAAAATAAAAAAGTATTAGTGTCTGGAGTACAATCAAATGGTCAGCTTCATTTGGGTAATTATTTTGGAGCAATAAAGCAAATGGTGGATCTTGTTAATACAGGAGATTATGAAGCTTATATATTTTTAGCAGATTATCATTCTATGACCTCTCTTCAAAATAAAGAAGAAAGACTTAAAAATACTCTTGAAAGTGTCGCTACATATTTAGCTTGTGGAATGGACAAAAAGAAAGTAAATATTTTTAAACAAAGTGATGTAAAGCAAGTCACAGAGCTTGCGTGGATATTAAATACAGTGACTCCAATGTCTATGCTTTTATTGGCTCATTCTTTTAAAGATAAAGTAGGTCAGACAAAAGAAGGTCAGTTAAATTTAAATAATCTAAAAGAAATAAATGTAGGATTATTTGATTATCCAGTACTTATGGCTGCTGATATATTGATTTATGGAGCAAATACAGTCCCTGTAGGGAAAGATCAAGAGCAACATATAGAATATGCTCGTGAATTAGCAGGAAAATATAACAGAGCTTACAATACAGATACTTTTACAAATCCAGAAAGTTATTTGAAAAAAGAAATGGCTACTGTCTTAGGCATTGATGGAAATAAAATGGCAAAGAGTAAAGGAAATCAAATATCAATGTTTGCTTCTGATGAGGAAATAAAAAAGAAGGTTATGAGTATTCAGACTGATAGTAAACTTCCAAATGAAAAAAAAGATCCTGATGAAAATAACATATACAAGATTCATAAATTATTCTTATCAAAAGAAGAAGACAGAGTATTAAGAGATAAATTTATAAATAGTGACACTGCTCCTTATGGCTACAAAGAAGCTAAAGACGAGCTTTTGAATACTGTTTTAAATTATTTTAAAGATATGAAGAAGAAATACGATCATTACACGGCTACTTCAAGTGGAAAAAAGGAAATACTTTCTATAATTAAAAATGGAGCTAAAAATGCAAATAAAAAGGCAGAAGAAACTATCAAAAAAGTCCGTAAAGATACAGGTCTTGACTTTTAGTTGTAAATAAGATATATTAGAAAAGGTTATTCATAGGATTTTGGATTAAATATTACTGGAGATTTCTATCTCCGGTTTTTTTATTTGTTAATTTATGCTTTTTATTTTTTGTTTATTGATGATCAAAATGCTAAAATGTATATATATGAAAAAATCTTTTTTTAAATTCACTTTTTTACTTTTATTTATATCTATATTTATTAACAATACTTCTTTAGCTTTAATAAAAAAGCCGACATATTTACCAAAAAATGATTTTACTTACTCTGCATGGATTCCTTATTGGGCAAGATGGGGAGGAACGGATGAGCTTTTGTCTTTGTCAAATTCAAATACTACAATATACAATTCTAATTTTACCGCGACAAACACAGCTTCAGTTTTTTTTGGTGCTACATCTTCAATTATGAATTTAGATAAATTAGATATAATCTCACCCTTTACTTTCGAAGTAGATTCTACAGGAGCTTTTTTAGATAAAGGAAAAATGAGTGAAGATGCTTTTGCTTCTTTGATAGCTATAGCTAAGGCAAAAAATATAAAGATTTATCCTACTGTACTTTGGACAGATGGGGAAAATATAGATAAAGTTTTAAAAGATAAAGATTTACAAGACGCTATATTGTCAGATGTGTTGTATTATTTAAATAAATACAATCTAGATGGAATAGATATAGATTTTGAAGGTAAAAAAGCAGAAACAAGACAAAATTTTTCTTCTTTATTAAAATTACTTTCAAATTCTTTACATAAAAAAAATAAAGGCCTTATCTGTACGATAGAAGTCAGAACTCCATTAGAAGATAAATACTTAAAATTAACATCGAAGACAAAATCTAGTATAGAATATTCAAATGATTATTCTGTTATTGGAAAATATTGCGACAATGTGAGATTGATGTCTTATGATCAAATGGAAGATGATATAAATCTAAATAATAAAAATAAAGATATTTATTATAGACCTGTAGCTGATATAAATTGGGTAGAAAGAGTTATTAAAAATACTATAAATTTTGGAATCCCTGCAAATAAAATAGTTTTAGGAATTGCTACTTATGGATATAAATTTGAAGTGTCAACTTCCACAAAGACTAGTTTTGTAAATACAAATAAAGCAGATAAATATGGAAGCATACTTTTAAATAATCAATCTATTTATAGTTATTCAAGGATCGGTAGTATGAATTATTTTTATGCTGATCAGCTCGCAAAGAATCTTAATATAATACCAACAAGAAATAATGGAGGGGAATTGGAATTTACTTATGCTTCAAGTACTGATTCATCAAATGATACACAGGGTATAATGAAGACTTATTATGTAGAATATTCTGACTCTATAGCAATAGCTCAAAAAATAGCATTAGCTAAAAAATACAAATTAGGAGGAGTGTCTATGTTTAAAATAGATGGAAATAATGATCATAATATTTGGAATTTAATTAAAAAATAAAAATATTTTATCATGCTATAATCTCTACATGTCACAGACTTTTAATGTAAATTTGGAGAGATTTTCAGGACCATATTTCAAGCTTTTAGAACTTATAGAAGATAGAAAGCTTTCTATAAATGAATTTTCATTATCTCAAATTACAGATGAATATATTTTATACATAAAAGAGCTTGAATCTAAAAATGAAAAAGATATTGTGGATATTTCTCAATTTATTTCTATAGCTTCTACTCTTATGCTTATAAAAGCAAAATCTCTTTTTCCAAATATAGAATATACTGAAGATGAAAAAAGAGAAGTTGGAAATTTAGAAAAAAAATTGGAGCTTTATAAAATAATGACCTCAGCTACAAAAAATATTGGAAAAAATTATGATAAAAAACCAATTTTTCCAATTTCTAAATTTGAAAACAAAGAAGTAGTTTTTGTCTTTGATGAGAGACTAGATTTATTGTTAATGCATTCAATAGCAATAGCTTCAATTCTTAAAATTCCAAGAAAAGAAAGGTTAAAGCAAGTAGCTGTAAGACAAGTATTAAAAATAGAAGATGTGATAGAAAATTTATTAGATAGAGTTCAACAATCTTTTAAAAATCTTTCATTTAAAGAATTTTCTTCCTCCTTATCCAATGTAGGAAAAAGTTTAGAAGAAAGAAAATCAGCTTTTATAGTTTCTTTTCTTGCAATGCTTGAATTGATAAAAAATGGAATCTTGAATGCTGAGCAAGGAGAAGGTCATAATGAGATAGAGATAAATGAAATAAATTCTACGATTCTTAAAGAAGAATAAATAATAGAAATAATTTCAATGCTATAATATAAAAATATGTTTGGTCTAAATAAGAAAAATAATTCTAATAAAAAAGAAATTATAGAAGTTCCTATAGATAATCTTAAAAAATTAGCTTCTATTTTATTTTTGTACAATGAACCTGTCACTATTTTAAAGATAAAAGAATTTTTAAAAGAAGAAAATTTAAGTAAAAAAGATATTGAGATTTTATTAAAAGATCTCGAAGAAAAATTAAATGAGATAGGATTAACAATAATAAAAAAAGATAAAAAAGACGAAGATAAGACTGAAATAACTATATCAGTCTTAAATGAATTAAGTGAAATAGCAAAAAAAATAAGAAAAGAAGATTTGGAAGGGGATTTGACAGCTTCGTCATTACAAGTATTGACTATATGTGCATATTTAGGGCCTATCTCAAAGAGTGAAATATCTTTTATTCGTGGAGTACAATCAGTGCAAAGTATAAGATCTTTATCTTCTAGAGGGCTTATAATCAAAGAAGGAGAGAAATATTCTATCTCAATAGAGGCTATGCAAAAATTAGGCCTAAATAGTATCACAGATTTACCTGAATATGAAAAAATAAAAGGAGATTTTGAAGAAAAATTAAAAGATGCTTTACATGAAGATTAATATGGAAAAGAAATATAAAAAAAGAAAAGAAGATTTATCTAGTCATAATCATATGCAAACATTGGGAATTTTTTCTTTTCTGTTCTTTTTATTATTTTTATATTTTTTAGACTCTACTCCTAAAATAGCTACAAATTTTTATAATAAATTTAATATACTTAGTCATAAATATTTAAACAATAAAGAATTGGAAAGTAAACTTACTTTACTTTTTCAAAATAAACAAAAAAATCTTGATCCAGCTAGCTATTTTAAAGATTTAAACATACAAGGTAAAAGCTATATTGTCTTTGACAAGAAAGAGCAAAATATTATTTATGCTAAAAATGAAAATGAAGTTTTACCTTTAGCTTCTTTGACTAAAGTGGTCTCAGCTATAACAGCAAATAAACTAGTAGATAAAAATACAAAAATAACAATTAAAAAGAGTCTAATGAGAAAGAGTGAAAATCTAGACATTGGTATGAAAGAGGGACAAATTTGGAAAATGAATGATTTGTTAAAATACGCTCTGACTATTTCTTCAAATTCTTCTATGGATATTATAGCTAATACTGTGTCAAAGAATAATTTAGAATTTATAGAAAATATGAATAGTTATACAAAAGAGCTGGGATATAAAAATTTTAATTTTAATTCTGCATCAGGACTTGATTATGGAGACATATTAGGAGGAGAAGGTACAGCATTAGAATATGCAAAACTTTTTGCAAAAAGTTATGACTTAATACCTGAAATAATGTCTTACACTATAAGCTCTAAAGTAAATTTAAATTCTAATTCACAAAAAATATACCAAATACCAAATACTAATAAATCTGCAAGTGAGATTGTGGGTCTGATGGCTTCAAAAACAGGCTATACAGATGCTGCAGGTGGAAATTTAGCAATATTGTATGAGACAGAAATAAATAAGCCTATAGTTATAGTGGTGTTAGGATCTACTTTTGATGAAAGATTTACAGATGTTCAAAAATTATTAGTAGCAACTAGTCAATTTTTATTAGATTCGTCACATTAACTAAAAATAAATTTGATGCTATAATAAATTTATAATTAAATAGAATTTATGTCTGAGAATATCATAGGACACAATCTTGTCTTATCCTTATCTGCTTTATCAATATTTAAAATGCTTTGGCCAAGCGTCACAGCTTTCTTTTTTGGTATTTTGATTACTCCTTTAATCTCAAAAATATTATACAAACACAAGCTTTGGAAAAAGAAAAATATAAAAACAACCATAGATGGAAAAGAAGCTTCGATCACAGCTTCTATATTAAATGATGGAAAAAGAGAAACTCCTAGACTTGGGGGAATGATTATAATATTAGCTGTCTTATTTTCAGCTATAATTTATAGTATTCTTCCTTTTATTTTTACTGAATCTAATATAGTTAGTAAATTAGTTTTTATTTCTAGAAATCAAACATGGCTTCCTTTAGCAATATTTGTACTTGCTGCGTTTGTAGGTTTAGTAGATGATTTATCTTCTACTGGATCCTTAAGTATTAAAAATAAAAATGGAGAACCTGGAATGCCATTAAGAATAAGACTTGTATTTATAATTTTATTTGCAATTTTAGCAGGAGGATGGTTTTATTTTAAATTAGGTTTTGATTATATTCATATACCTTTTTTTACAAATATTCATTTAGGTATTTATATCATTCCTTTTTTTATTTTAATGTTCCTATCTACTTATGGGGCATCAAACATAGATGGGCTTGATGGTCTTTCTGGTGGATTATTTGCAATGATGTTTTCTAGCTACAGTGTCATAGCTTTAATAAACAACCAAATAGATATAGCAACACTATGTTTAGTTGTTACTGGAGGATTATTAGCATTCTTATGGTTTAATATTTCACCAGCAAGATTTTATTTATCTGAAGTAGGATATATGCCTTTATCTATACTTTTAGCAATTGTAGCTATAATGACCAATGCAGCTATCATATTGATAATAATAGCCATGCCTTTTGTTATTACAGAATTTACTACAATAATACAGCTTTTATCTAAAAAATTTAGAAAAAAGAAAATTTTTCCAGTAACTCCTATACACAATACATTTGTTTACATTGGTTGGTCTAAAGAAAAAGTCGTTATGAGATATTGGATATTTACAGCAATATTTTCTTTATTAGGAATAGCTTTATACATAATTTCATAAATAAAATATGAAGAAAGCTATAGAAAATCTTAAAATTGACAAAACTTTACTCTTTTCAATAATAACTCTTATTATTGTAGGAGTAATAATTTTTTTATCTGCATCATTAGGAATATTGCCTACAAACGAATCTAAATTTTACATAATTATAAAATCTCAATTAATTTATATATTCGTATTTGGACTATTAGCTTTATTTATTGGGTTTAAAATAAATTACAGATATTATAGAAAATATTCAATCATTATTTTCATCTTATCAATTTTATTTTCTTTATTAGTATTTATTCCTGCATTTAATTTTTACTATAATGGAGCACATAGATGGATAAATATTTTTTCTTTATCTATTCAACCGAGTGAGGTTTTAAAATTTTCGAGTGTATCTTTGGTCGCTTTTTTTTGTTCAAAGTATCATAAGAAATTTTCAAATTTAAAATTTGGATTATTGCCAATATCTTTATTTATAATAACGGTGTCAGGAATATTACTTTCACAGCCAGATTTTGGAACTTTACTTATAATATTAGTATCTTCACTCACAGTTTTTTTTGTAGGAGGGGCAAAATGGAGAGATGTTTTAATTTTGGGAATATCTGGAATATTGCTTTTTATCGTCTTAATATCTGTTAGACCTTACATGAAAGAAAGAGTTGTTACTTTTTTAGAGCCACATAAAGAAATTTTAGGATCCGGATATCAATTAAATCAATCTTTAATAAGTATTGGCTCTGGACAAGTATTAGGAAGAGGACTTGGGCAGTCAATACAAAAATTTAATTATTTACCAGAACAAATTTCCGATTCAATATTTGCAGTATATGCAGAAGAGATGGGATTTATAGGATGTATTGTTTTAATTTTATTATTTGTTTTTATAACAATAAGATCGATAAACATATCAAAACATATCGAAGATAATTATGGAAAACTTTTGGCGATTGGTATAGCTAGTATTTTTTTCTTTCAGACAGTTTTAAATATTGCTTCTGCTATTGGTATAGCTCCTTTGACAGGAGTGCCTTTACCTTTAATATCTAAAGGAGGTACTTCTTTTGTATTTTTGATGTATCAATTTGGAGTTCTTTTAAATATTTCAAAATATAAATTAGAAATATAACATCACTTTATTTATTACTATAATTGTGTTATTCTAATAAACAAATATACCTTATGTTTACTAGCTTTTTAAATAAAAAAAACAATAAAGATTTTTCATATGGACTTTCGGAAGAAATGGTACGTGAGATTTCTAAAGATAAAAATGAGCCTGATTGGATGCTTGAAAAAAGACTTGAGGCTTTTAATTTTTATAAAAATACTCCTATGCCAAAATGGGGGCCTGATTTGTCAGATTTAAAATTGAAAGAAATAATTTACTATATTCCATCTGATTTAAAAGAGCAAAATAGTTGGAGTGAAGTACCGAAA
Organism: Minisyncoccota bacterium; assembly: GCA_018061825.1. Lineage (GTDB taxonomy): Bacteria > Patescibacteriota > Minisyncoccia > Phycocordibacterales > UBA5272 > UBA5272. The sequence goes on along the minus strand of JAGOTK010000004.1, from coordinate 17,323 downwards.
GAAATATCAGATACTTTTGAAAAACTTGGTATACCGAAAGCTGAGAGAGAATATCTTGGTGGCGTTGGAGCACAATACGACTCTGGAGTCGTATACCATTCAATAAAAGATTCACTTAAAAAGCAAGGCGTCTTATTTGAAAATATGGATACAGCACTAAAACTTTATCCAGAATTGGTAAAAAAATATTTTATGACAGATTGTATAAAAATAAACGAACATAAGTTTGCAATGCTTCATGCTGCTACTTGGAGTGGAGGAACTTTTATTTATGTACCAAAAGGAGTTAAGGTAAAAATGCCACTTCAATCTTATTTTAGAATGAATAAAGAAAAAGGTGGTCAATTTGAACATACGATAATCATTGCAGATGAAGATAGTTATGTAGAATATATAGAAGGTTGCTCTGCTCCAAAATACAGCTACTCATCTCTTCATGCTGGAGGAGTAGAAATTTTTGTATTAAAAGGAGCTAAAGTAAAATACAGTAGTATAGAAAATTGGAGTAAAAATGTGTACAATTTAAATACAAAAAAATCTTTAGTCTATGAAAGAGGAGAGATAGAGTGGCTTAATGGAAATACAGGATCTCATTCTACGATGCTTTACCCTTCTTCAGTATTGCTAGGTGAATATGCTCGTAGTGAAAGTCTTGGTATAGCAATGGCAGGAAAAGATCAAAATCAAGATGTAGGCTCAAAGGTGATACATTTAGCTCCAAATACATCAAGTGTCATTAAATCCAAATCAATTGCTAAAAACGGTGGAATTTCGACTTATAGAGGCTATGTAGAAATAGGAAAGAATGCGAAAAATTCTAAAGTTGTAGTGGCTTGTGATACTCTTCTTTTAGATAAAGATTCAAAAGCTTTAGCGATACCCGTAAATAAAGTCTCAAACAAAGATGTGGAAATTTCTCATGAAGCAAAAGTTGGACAGCTTTCAGATAAAGAAATATTTTATGCTAATCTTCATGGCTTTGATGAATATGGGGCACAGAGATTAATCATCGGAGGATTTGCAAGTGAAATAATAAAAAAATTACCTTTAGAGTATGCTGTAGAACTAAACAAGCTTATAGATCTTGAAATAGAAGGAATGTAAAATATATGAATGAAAAAATAAACTATGGATTAAAAATATATACTGATTTTACTGAAAAAGAGATAAAAGAAAATACTCTTATTTTTAACATTGACAATAAAGAGCATAAAGAAATAAGGGAAGAAAATTTTGAAAATAATTTTATTTCTCATACTATTATTAATTTAAATGTAGAGGGGGCTAGTGTAGAATTTATTGGTAGATACAAAGCAAATAAATCATTATGTGATGTATCATGTACAGTTAATCATAATGCTAGTAGTACAAAATCAAAAATAAATATAAAAGGAATAGCAGAAGAAGAAGGAAAAATAATTTCTAGATCAGATATAAAAGTATTAGAAAATTTGAATAAAATAGAAGGGGAGGAGAAAGTTAAATTTATTTTTGTAATAGATGAAAATGGAAAAGGTGGAGAAATAGACGCTATACCAAATCTTGATATATCAAGCCATGATGTGCGAGTGTCTCACGCAATGAGTATTTCTAAAATAAAAAAAGCCGACATATTTTATGCCGGCCTGCACTCCTTTTCTGAAAAAGAAAGTGAAAAACTTTTTGAAGAGAGTTTTCTTAATTAAGTTTGTAAATTTCTTTTTTAATCCTTTTAATTTTTCTTTTAGAAATTTCACCGAAATTAAGATGATTTTTTACAGTTTTAGGAAGTTCTTCTTTTATAAATTCATCAAAACTTTTTAACATCTCATCAAAAAAAATCCAAGATGGTTCTAAAGGTACCTCTCTTTGAAATAGATAACTATCCTTTAAAACTCTCCCATCCTTAAACTGTATTTCATAATTAACATGGTAACAAATTTTCATTATATTTTATTTTTGTTGTGAAAGAATATTTATATATTACTATTAAAAAGTGTATTAGTCAAGTCTTAAAAATATCTTTATTTTGTGGTATTTTATTATTAAATATATAAAAATATGTCTTTAGAAAACAAACAAATAGTGACCAGATTTGCGCCGAGCCCTACAGGCTTTCT
>JAGOTK010000004.1:0-15124 GCA_018061825.1 Minisyncoccota bacterium | reverse complement strand
AAAGATGCTTTTATAAATTTTATAGCATTCTTGGGTTGGAATCCTGGAGGAGAAAGAGAAATATATTCTTTAGAAGAGATGGCGAATCTTTTTGATATTTCAAAAGTCCAAAAAGGAGGAGCAGTATTTAATGTAGAAAAATTAAATTGGTTTAATAAAGAATACATTAAAATGCAAACTAAAGAAGAGCAAATAGAATCTATTAAAAAATATTTACCAAATATAGAAAAATATTCTAATAGCTTACTTGAAAAATTACACCCTATTCTTATAGAAAGAATAAGCTTTTATGGAGAATTAAAAAATATGCACAAAGTGGGTGAATTTGATTATTATTTAAATACTCCTATCTTTGACAATAGAAATGAAGAAGCAAATATAGAAAAAGTTATTTGGAAAAAATCTGATAAAGAAAATACTGTATTAAATTTAAATTTGATAAAAGATATTTTAGAAATAAATAAAGAGATAAAAACTGAAGACTCAGAATCATTTGAGAAGATTTGGAATGAGATTTATAAATTAGCAGAAGAAAAAGGTAAAGGAGATGTACTTTGGCCTCTCAGATATTCATTATCAGGAAAAGAAAAATCTCCAGATCCAAAGTCTTTACTTTATATTTTAGGAATAAAAGAATCTATTTTAAGAGTAGATAATTCTATAATTGGATTATCAAAATAAATATATGCTTATACAAATTAGTTTTGCTAGTCTATTTATATTATTATTAATACTTTTTATTATAGGCATAATACTTGGCTTTTACTATGGAATAGTATATTGGAATAAAAAATAAAATTATGCTTGAATTATATTTATCATCTATAATACTCTATTCTATACTGGCTTTTATTTTTGGTGCATTAATAGGATACAGTACTCTTACTCAACATATCCCAAAAGGCTCTAATTTTGATTTCTTTGCGGGTTTTAAGAAATTTAAGCTCACTATGATATTTGAAAAAGTATATGGAGTATTTGCAAAGTTAGTAAAAGCATTAACTGGAATAGATATTAATCCAGAAATAAAAAAATAATAAACCACACTTTATTATTTTTGTAAATGTTGAAGATAAAAAATCTTATTTGATATAATATAAATAGGGGAGCTATGAAAATCCCACATTCATGTCTCTCCTTAATTTTAAGTTCTTGGGTGGACTTAAAGTAAAACCTGCAGAATAATATCTGCAGGTTTTACTTTTCTAGAAATTCTTTTTTAATAGAATATTAAGATAGAAGTCTAAAGTATTAAAGGGAAAAGAAATTCAAAATATATATAGTGTCGCACAATATATCTTTTACGACTCTATATATCAAAATAAAGCTTTATTTATATATCAAATATATTTTGAATAAAAATATTAAATAATAGATTTACATTTAACTTTCCAGAATTACCAATAATCCTATTATGAGTAAAGACTTCTTTATTTGAGTTCCGGCCGAATTTATTTCTTTTTCCATTTGTAAAAGTTTATATAAATTAGTTGATGATATTATTTTTACATTAGCACTTGATACATCTCTTAATTTTACTATTAAGTCTTCCCCTAGTTTTCCATCAAAAATTTTCTTTGCTTCTTCGTCTTTTAAAAATCTTATCAACAAGGCGTATTCAAACATTTTTACTAATTGAATATAAAAGCTAATTATAGAATCGTTTGTATTAAGATTAAACTTTTCTATTTTTTCTATTAGAGATTTTTTATCTGATTTAGATATTGATTCAAGAATCTCAAAAGTATCTTCATTAGAAGTTAAACCCAATACTCTTTGTGTATCTTTAAAATTAATCTCATCTATGTCTACGGTGTTAAAAACTTTTTCCAAGATTCCGAGAGAATCTCTAAATGATCCTTTACCTTGCTTTGCTATAAGATTTACACTATCGTTGTCTATTTTTCTAGATTCTTTTTTTGATATTCTTAATATATTTTCTTCTAATATTTTTATGCTTGGAGAAATAAAATTTATCTCCTGACATCTTGAAATAATCGTAGCTGGAATTTTATGTCTATCTGTAGTGGCTAATATAAATATTACATTTGCTGGAGGTTCTTCGAGAGTCTTTAATAACGCATTGAAAGAAGATTTTGAAAGCATATGTGCTTCATCAAGTATGTATATTTTATATTTTGAGCCAAAAGTTGAAGCTTGAGTATTTTCTATTAAGATACGCATATCTTCCACACCATTGTTACTTGCTGCATCAAGCTCAAAAATATCATCTCTGGATGATCCTATTTCTTTTGCAAAGATTCTGGCTACTGTAGTTTTTCCTGTTCCTCGATCTCCAGAAAAAATATAAGCATGAGAGATTTTATTTTGTTTTATAGAGTTTTCTAGGGTTTTTAAGGCATTTTCTTGACCTAAGACGTCTTTAAACTCTTGAGGTCTATATTTCCTATATAAAGCCAAGTGTCTTTCTTCTTTTGTTTCTTTTAGTTTATTCATAAATCTGATTATAAAATAATTATATTATAAATTCATCTTATCTTTAAGACTTGACAATATATTTTTATATTGTCAATCTAATCTACAAAAGAATTTATTTTAATTTTTCTTTTATAAAATTATCTGTAATTTTTTTTATCTCTTTATAATCTTTTGCATTCATTAATTCTATCCTTAATTCTTTCGCATTATCAAATCCATTTACATAAGCTTTATAATGCTTCTTCATGATATTAAAACTTTTTTCTTTTACCAACTTATTTTCAAAGTTTTTTGTATGCTCTAGCATCACTTTTAATTTAAATAAAATATTTTCTTTACCTTTTTTAGTTTCAATATTTTGTTCTGATCTATTTTCGTATTCTTTATCATTAAATAACCATGGAGTCCCAAAGACTCCCCTACCAATCATAATTCCATCAGCATTTGAAATTTTTATTTTTTCTATTGCATCTTTTATATTCTTTACATCTCCATTTAAAATTATAAGTGGAGTTTTTAATTTATTTTCTATACAGTATTTTTTTATAAAATCTACTATTTCTTTTGAGATTTCATAATGAGCTTCTACCAGACTCATTTCTTTTCTTGTTCTTAAATGAATAGTAAATATGTCAGGCTCAAAATCTAAAATATTTGGAAACCAAGTCTTGTATTCTATTTTATTATATCCAATTCTAGTCTTTACAGAAAAAGAAAAAAAACTTTTTTTATTTAATTTTGTTATTTCTTTCTTTAAATCTTTTAATAAGTCTCTTACTGCATTTGGATTTTTAATCATAGAAGCTCCAGATCCTTGCTTCTCAATACTTTTATCAGGACAACCCATGTTTATATCTACTCCATCAAATCCTAATTTATGGACAAGAGTAGTAGCTTTGAGCATATTTTCTTTATTGGATCCAAAGATTTGTGCGAGTATAGGTCTTTCTTTTTTAGAAAATTTCAAATCTATTAAAAGTTTTTTTTGTGCATCTTTATGAACCAATCCATCAGCTGCTACAAATTCTGTCCAAAAAATATCAGGACCTTGCGGACGAGAATATTTTGCTATCAACTCTCTAAATACAAGATCTGTCACGTCAGCCATAGGAGCTAAAGCAATGATATTTTTTTTATCTTTTAATTTTTCTATAAAATTCTTACTCATACTTTTATATGTATTATTTTAATTAATTTGTATTAAGATTATCATTAGAGCTAGTACTAGAAGAGAGGTCGCTTGCAATGGTGGTAGTAGATTGTTCGTTGGATATATTTGAGATAGTATTATTTTTAATATTATTTAAATCTTTAAATTTATAAAATACTTTATTTTTAAATCTCAAATCTATATAATTTAAGTCAAAAAGATTTTTTGTTATGAGACTTTTTAAAGGATCTACTAAAATTACAGAATCAAAAGTATTCCATATTTCTCCTATATTATCTTTTAAATTTACGAATATAAATCCAGAATCATTTTCTGTATTTTTCAAAAAAATCTTCACATCTCCATTATCCATGATAGTACTGCTGGCATATTCTAGATTTTCATTCAATAGTTTAGCTTTAAAAGTATCAATAAATATATTTTCTTGTTTTTCTCCTGGATTAGTCTTTATTTCTTTTTTTTTAATAAAAAAGGATTTAAAATTAAAATAATATTTTTTTATATACTCTGAAGTAGAAGGAAAAATATTTAATTTATACAAAGAAAAAGAAATACTAGAAATAAAAAATAAAATTAAGAATACTTTAAAAAAAGTTTTTAATTTTCTTTTACTTTTTTTTTTATATTTAAAATTATTTGTCATTTTTTATAATATTAAAAATTCACTAATTGAAAACAACCTTTCCAATAGTTTTTCTACCTCCCATTAAAGGAATAAGCATCTCAGGTATAGATACAGTACCATCTTTATTTTGATAATTTTCTAAAATCATTAACAGTAATCTAGGAGTTGCTATAGCCGTATTATTTAAAGAGTGTACAAATTTTAATTTTCCATCGTCATCTCTATATCTGATATTCAATCTTCTTGTCTGAAAATCATGAAAATATGAAGAAGAATTTGTTTCTCCATATTTATTTTGACTTGGCATCCACACTTCAAGATCATATTTCTTAACTTGTCCTAGACCTAGATCTCCACCACAATTTACAACTCTTCTGTATGGAAGATTAAATTCTTCCAAGACTTCTTCTGCATATCTAGTCAATTCTTCATGATGTCTTACAGATTCTTCATGATTTGCTTCACAAAGCATGACTTGTTCTAATTTCATAAATTCATGTACTCTATAAAGTCCTTTTGTATCTTTTCCGTGAGCTCCAGCTTCTTTACGAAAACATGGAGAAAAAGATATAAATTTTTTTGGTAAATCTTTTTTTTCTAATATTTCATTTGCATGATAATACATAGTAGCGACTTCACCAGTGCCAGCAAAATAATCTCCATCAATATCGTTGTAAAGGTCGTCTTGGCCTTGTGGTAAATATCCAGATCCATAAAGAGTTTCTTTTTTGACAAGTGAAGGCACTAGCATTGGCTCAAAACCTTTTCCTGCCCATCTTTGCATACCATATTGCCATATAGCAAAATCAAGTAAAGCTACATCACCTTTTAAAAAGTATCCACGAAATCCAGAAACTTTTATACCTCTTTCAAAGTCTACCCAATCTTGCGCTTCCATTATTTCGATATGATTTTTTGGTTTAAAATTAAATTCTTTTTCTGTTTTTACTTCACCCCAAGATTTTACTTCTTGATTATCTTCATCTGTTTGCCCTTCTGGTACAGACATATCAGGAATATTTGGTACTTTAAGCATCAAATTTTTGTAAGTCTCCATTATTTTTTCCATTTCTTCTTCAAATTTTTTTAGCTCTTCTTTGACTAAAGACATTTCTTGAATTTTTATTGCTTTTATTTCTTGAGATGCTGTTGGAATTTCTGCTGATACAGCATTTTGCTTTGCACGAAGATCTTCAATTTTTTGTAAGACTTCTACTCTTTTTTTATCTATATCTACAAGTTCATCAACATTAAAAGATGAACGCTTTTTACTTGCGGCCATTTTGATTAATTCTGGATTTTCTCTAATAAATTTAATGTCTAACATAAAAATAATTTAATAATTAGTAATAAATAAGCTTTTGATTTTTAAATAATACCATTAAATAAGCACATAATTAAGTCTTGACATAATCTTGATAATTTATTAGTATATTAATATTCTTTCACAAATTAAACCATTAAAGATGTCTAAATTATCGCATTTCTTTTTAAGAAATAATGAGGAACTTTTTCATTTTCAAACAAAAGATACTACAAATTTTGTAATCAAAAAAAACGAAAAATTATTTTTTAAATTATTTTTTAAAAAAGATTCAGATCTAGAAATTAACATGTCTTTAGATTTTATTTTTAAATTGGATTTTACAGAAAAGAAAGATGAAGATGACAAATACAAATTCTCAAAATATCAATTTCTTGATGGAAGTTGTATGTATCATCAAAAAAGTAAGATTGACTCAGTGTATATTTTTGAAAAAGAAAAATATCCTTCTGTAAAAATCATCTTTCCAAAAGAAGATGAAAAAATAAGACATAATTTAGAAATATTTATCCCAAAAAATTTCTCAATAATAGAAAAGGTATTCACACCAAATACTATTGAGGAAATTGAGGAAAATAAAAACAAGATGAAATTTTATGTTTTAAAAAAATCAGTTTAAGAAAAAAATAAGACAAACTTATTTTAAAATAAAAGTCAGCATACAATATGCTGGCTTTTTTATTTTATTTTAATTATTAGATTTTATTTTAATAATTATGAGATAATCCAATCTTTACTATTTCTTTTGCTATAAGATCCGCAGCACCAGCTTTAAAATTATTTAAATTATTATTTCTCATAGATTCATATCTATCTTTATCATTTAAAATACTATCTATCATATTTAGTAAAATATTTTTTCTCAGATTTCCTTCTTCAAGCACGATAGATCCTCCATTTTTTTGAAAAAGATAAGCGTTTTGCATCTGATGATCATTATTGCTTACAGTGATAGGTATAATAATAGAAGGTATCCCCCAACTTGAAATTTCAAACAAAGTAGATCCAGCTCTAGTCACACATATATCAGCCTCTTCAAAATAATTTGCTAAATCAGAAGATCCAAAATATGTATAATTTGATCTATTTGGATCTTCAGTCAAAATCACATTGGTGGCAATCTTTATTTTTTCAAAATTAGCATCTCCTACTTGATGAATAATTTTATACTTTTGCAAAAGCTCTTTCAATGATTCTAATATTAAATTATTTATATTTTCACTTCCTTGTGATCCACCCAAAATGAAAAGTGTAGGTTTTTCTTTTTTTGCATTATTATTTATAAAATTTATATGTTTTTTATCTAGAGTATTTATATTTGGTAAATACTCACTTATTATCGGCTGTCCTGTGTAAGCAGTTTTCTTTTCATCAAAATATTTAGCTGCCAAGGTATAGCTTATAGCTATCCTTTTTGCAAATTTGGAAGTTATTAGATTTGTCTTTCCTGGTATAGAATCACTCTCATGTAAAAAGACAGGTATAAATAATACTTTTGCTGCAAAGACTACTGGTAAACTAGCATAGCCACCTTTTGTAAATACAAGATCTGGATAAATAGAAAACAATTTAAATAAAGCGACAAAGAAACCAGCTATTATTTTTAATGGATCAAAAAAATTATCCAAAGAAAAATAAAGTCTTAATTTTCCAGAAGGAATATGTGTAAATTTTATATTATACTTGTCTAATAAATTTTGATTGTATGGTTTATCAGAAAAAAAATACATCTCGGCATCAAAAATCTTTTGCTCATTTACTTCTTCTTTTATTTTCTCAGCTACAGCTATAAGAGGATAAAAATGCCCACCACCTGCTCCAGTAAAAACTATTTTCATAAATTTTAATTATAAGTATATTTTATCATTTAATTTGAAAAATAAAAAACACTCTCCACTTTTCAGCGAGGAGTGTTTAAAAATTAAACCAATTTAAATACTGAAGGAAAATAAGAACCTTCTACATAGGAAGCTTTAGGAAAAAACTTTATCAAAAGATTGTAGAATTTTACTATATTCCTCTGATGATCGCCAAAAGATCCGCCACCAAATAAAGAAAAGCTTATAGATAACTTTTTCAAATTATAACAATCTTTAATATTATCAAATAGCTCTAAAATTTCCTTCTTATCAATTCTTAAAAAATTAAAATCCTCAAAAAGAAAATTTACCTCTTCTAAACTTTCAAGATTCCTTATATTTTTTAAATTTACATAAGAACTATCTACAAATGTTAAAATCTTAGGTTTTAATTTTTCAATTTTTGGTAAATAATATTCCCAGTTTTTACTAGAGAAATTGTCAGAATTATCCACATTTGAAATGTATAATTCTTGATTATCATTCCATCTGTTTTGCTTTTTTGAATAAATCTCACTTAACAAATATTCCATTTTTGGATTTATTAAATAATAAGTTAAGATTTCTCTAATTTCCATATCTGAAAAAAATCTTTTTATTTCAGAATTTTTAGCTAATTTCTTTTGCATTTTTTTATTTTTAAGTTAACAATATTTTTTCTAAAATTAATCTATCATTTTTACAATAAAAGTCAAAATCTTATTTTTATTTTTCATGCTAAAATTAAAATACTTTTATGAGTCAAGATGAAGCTTTAGACATTTTAAAAATGGGACATTCTATATTTTTGACTGGTGCTGCAGGCACTGGTAAGACCTTTGTATTAAATAAATATATAGAATATTTAAAAACTCATTCTATTACTCCCATAATCACAGCTTCTACTGGTATAGCAGCTACACATATAGCAGGTCAAACTATACATTCTTGGAGTGGTATTGGAATATTGGATAAAATAGATAAATTCACATTAGATAGGCTAGAGCAAAATGAAAAGCTTTATAAAAAATATGAAAATATAAAAGTCTTAATAATAGATGAGATATCAATGCTACATGCTTCAAAGCTTGATATGATAAATACTTTATTTAAGACATTTAGAAAAAATAGTAAAGCTTTTGCTGGAATACAGATAATTTTCTGTGGAGATTTCTTTCAACTTCCTCCTGTAGTCAAAAATTATCAAAATAAAAATTTGGAATCTTTAGAAAAAGAAAATGAAAAAGAATTTGCATACAACTCAAACGCTTGGAAAGAATTAAATCCAGTAATATGTTATTTATCTAAAAATTATAGACAAGAAGATGAAAAATTATTGAAAATATTAAATAATATAAGATTTGAAACAGATCAAGAAGAAGTATTAAGAGATTTAGAAGAAAAGACTAAAGAATATAAAGAAGAAAAAGATATTTTGAGACTTTATACTCATAATATAGATGTAGATTCTATAAATAAAGATCAATATCAAAATTTAACAGAAAAAAATGAACACATCTATGAGATGTCTTCTCATGGAAAGAAAAATATTATAGAAAATTTAAAAAATACTTGCTTAGCTCAAGAAAGTATAAAATTAAAAATTGGAACGAAAGTTATTTTTGTAAAAAACGATCAAAATAAAAATTATCAAAATGGAACACTCGGTATAGTGATAGATTTTGATAATAATGATATGCCTATAGTGGAAACTTTTAATAAAAATAAAATCTTGGTAAAAGAAGAATCTTGGCAATATACAGATGATAATGGGAAAGTCCTTGGAGAGATTTCTCAGATTCCTCTTCGATATGCTTGGGCTATCACAATACACAAGTCTCAAGGAATGACTCTTGATGCTGCAGAAATTGACCTTGGGAGAGCTTTTGGGTCAGGAATGGGATATGTAGCCCTCTCTCGTGTAAAGGAGTTTAAAAATATAAATCTAATCTCCGTAGGAAAAGAAGCTTTAAAGATAAATAATAATGTATTAAAACAAGATAAACTATTTCAAGAAAAATCTGAAAGAGCAGTTCTCGCTATAAAAAAGTATTATGAAGATAAAGAAATGAAAAAAAATCTTATAAAAAAACAAGAAGATTTTATAATTAATTGTGAAGGAAGTATAATAGAAGTAGAAATACAAGAAGAAAATTTCTTTGAAGAAACAAAACCAAAAATTAAAACAGCTTTTATAACTTTAGAATCTATTAAAGAAAATATCACTCCAAAACATATCGCAGAAAAAAGAAATCTGACCCTTGGCACTATAGTTTCTCATATTGAAGAGTTATTTGAAGCAAGAGTGATAAATCAAAAAGATATAGAATATATAATAAAAGATATAGAAAAGCATTATTCTTCTTCAGATATGAAAATTATAAAAAAGATTTTAAAACAAGACACAGGATTGAAAGTAAAACATGAAGAATTAAATAAAAAATATAAAATAGAAATAGATTTCAATGAATTAAAATTGTTAAGATTAAATATTTGACAATATATGGATATTATGCTAGAATGTATTTAGTAAAAAATTTTAAACAAAATCCAAAAACATTCTTTCTCATGAAAAACTTAAATCTTTTAGTATTTAAAAGTAAATCATTCTTAAAAGAAAATAAAAAAATGATAATAAGAATATCAAGAAGTATATTTTTATCTACTATTATCTTTTTCTTAATGTTAGAATTTTTGTCTTTATTTATAAAAACAGAAGTTTTACTTTATAAATTTGATATTTACTTTTTAATCGCTTCTAGTATTTCTATTATTATGCTAACCCTAGCATTAGAAATAGCCTTTGCTATTTTAAATGAAAGTATTTTATTTTTAAATTTTAAAAATAAAATAAAGACTAGCTTTAAAAATTTATTTTTAAAATTTTATAGTAGACTATAATTTCTTAAAAATAAAAATCTTTTTATAAATTAAAAAGACTAAAATAAATCCTATTATTTAATAATAGGATTTTTATTTTATAAAATATACATCTTGATTGTAATCTGAAATGCCGACATGCTCTACATTATCTAAATCTTCCCCTTCTAGATCAAGATCTATAACTCTAGTATCTGAAAAGTTATTTTTTTTATTTTGAATATATTTATAAATCTTTTCAAAATCTCTACAAGATTTACACCCCTCACCTTCTACTTTTTCAGTAGAGCATTTATAAATAGCCTTTTCGCGAAGAGACTTTATTTTGATACCAATTTCTAAAATCTTTTTTTCAGTATCTTTTATTTCTTTTATTTTTTCTTCATCTATTTTTGTAATGTGAAATTCCTGATGCTCACTATTTTCTTTTTTATTATCATGATCAAGATACCAATATGCAGCTTCTTTTATTTCATAAATCTTTTTGGCAGATAGTGTGTTTTGCTCTTTCATTAAATTTGAAATTAAAAGATAATAAATAGGAAGCTGAAAAGAGTCATCGTCTTCATCATTTCTACCAGTTTTAAAATCTACAATTCTAATAGCATTACTCTCAGGCAGATACTCTATCCAATCAATACTACCACACAAGACAATATTCTCATCCACACTCAAATAATAATTTGGGACAATATCTCCTTCATAAAAATAAGAAAGTGGGATAATTTTATTTATTAAAATATTTGGATTATTTATCACTCTTTTTATCATCTCCTCTCCTCTAAGATAAAAAGATTTCTCTTCTTCATCACTTTTAAATCCACCTTTTTTGCCTTTATATTTTAGCCATTCATTTTTAAAATTATCTAAAAGATTTTCTTTTATTACTTTTTCTCTTTGATCACTTTTAATATTTTTAAGATCTTCTATTACTTTATGTACTGCTACTCCGAGTGTAAGGTGTGGTGAAGCGATATTTATTTTTCTTCTTGATATAGGATCTTTAAAAACATTTTTTAAAAAGTACAATCTCTCACAAGAGAAATAGTCCCTAATCGAAGAATGTGATATCCAAACTGATTTGTATTTATCAGGCATAATTTTTATATTTTACCATTTATGATATCCCTTTCAAATTCTAATATGCCATTTATATTTGCTTCATATTTTGAGATATCTATTTTTTGAAGTTCGTCTATATCTTTAATTATTTTATAAACCCTTATTATTAATTTTTTAAAATTAACCCATTCTTCTTTTGATATATCAGATTCAAAATTAATACTCAATTCTAAATTATCTTTATCATCGACAAAGCTCAGCTTTCCAAAGCTTATTTTTTTATCTTTAAAGCTCCTACTATTTTCAAGTAAAAATTTATAAAACATTAATTGCTGTTTATAATTATGCTTTTTGATATTTTCATAATCATCATCTTTTGCTTTTTTAATTTCAAAATCTTTAAAAGCATTTCCAGATTTGAGATCTATCACTTTTAATTCTCCTTCTTCATCTTGCACTACTCTATCTATTTTTCCTTTAAATTCAGCATTATCTACAGTCACTCCTTCATTTTTAAAATCTACTTCTGTCTTGCAATATTTTGCTTCTTTTTCTACTTTATCTTTATTTATTTTATAAAAATTTTCAAGATTTTCATTTCCTTTTTTTATAAGATTTTCTGCATCTTCTTCGATTAGTCTTGCTTTTTCTATTTCCTTTTTAAAAATATTTTGTAAATCTTTTAATGTTGGAATTTTGCTTTCTTTTTTTGTAATGACATACATTTCTTCTATTGCTTTATGTATAGCAGATCCATATACAGCAGATGAAGATTTTGCTTGTGGAAATTGCAATAAATTTTGCTCTAAAAATAATTTTGGACCACCTTTTGTGATATTTAAAAAATTATTTAAATGAGTTGGTGAAAGCTTGTAATTTTCTAAAATCTTTGAAAGTAAAGCTTTTTCACTTTTTGAAAAAGGAGGAATACTGTAAATCTTTAATCCATTTTTTAAATCTAGATTTTCTATTTGGACCTTTTTAGACTTGATATCTTTAAAATCAGCAAGGAAAGAAAGTATCTCCTGTGAATGAGTGATGTATATAGTGTGCTTTGCGCGAGTGACTCCCACAAAAAACAATCTCAAAAAATCATCTTCATCATCAGACAATCTAGAATAAGGCATATTCATAGGAAAAGATATCTTATTTGAAAAGCCTTTACTTTTCCAAATTTTTTCTTCTGCAGAAATTAGAAATACATATTCAAATTCTAGACCTTTAGACTTATGAGAGGTCGTCAGATTTACAGCTTCAGTATCACCGACAAAGCTTGTCTTGTTGAGCAATGGTACATTATAATTTTTGTGTAGATCTATAAAATTTGAAAGATCTTTTACAAATAATTTTTCACCTTTTTTAAATTCTCTGAGTGAATATATAAACACTCTAAGGCTAGATAAGAAATGTATATATGAAGCAAAATCTCCTCTTATCACTGGATCTCCAAAATAAAAGTTTTTATAATTTGATATGAATTTTGTCTCTAATTTTGGAATAGAATTATTGTAATATTCATCTTGATTTTCATTTTCTGATATTTCCACATCTTTACTTCCTATTAAAATATCTAAAATTATTTCAAGAGATGTAGTCTTACTCAAAACTCCAAGCTCAATCAAAAACAAAGCAAACTCTCTTACTTTTTGATTTTCTGAATCTTTCATCACGGCTAGCCATGTCTTTTTTTCTCTAAATGCTTCTTCTGATATCTCCCATACTGACACTCTATCTATATCCAAAAATTCATAAGAAAGAATCTCCACCAATATATCATCTGCTTCTTTATCTTTATTATCTCCCACATTTTCTAAAAATTTACAAATCTTAACTAGTGGCTCTATATGTCTCTGGTCAAACACAGACTCCTTTCTCTCATAATTATAAGAAATATTTTCATTATCAAGATAAGGCAATATACTCTGCAACTCTGCATGCTTTCTTGAAATGACAGCTATCTCTTTTGGATCTACTCCTTTAGCGAGTAAATTTTTGATTTCTTTTGCTACAAATAAAAATTCTTTTTCTTTTTCATCAAATCTATTTATAAATATTTCTCCATTTTCTATTTTTTCATTTTTAGCAATCAATTCTTTTATTAGATTTTTATTATGATTACTCAATCTCTCCTCCGCTTTTTCTATTATTGATTTTGCAAAGTCGAGCACCTTTTGAGTTGATCTATAATTTTCTGTGAGTACTATAAACTTCACATCGCTATACATATTTTGAAAATTAAAAATATTATTTAACTCTGCTCCTTGAAATTTAAATATAGATTGATCATCATCACCCACAGCAAATACATTTGCTTTTCCTTCTAGTACTGGATTTTTTGATATTGATTCTACCAGCTTTATTTGAGCTAGATTTGTATCTTGAAATTCATCGACAAGTATATATTGATATGTCTCTTCTATTTCTGCTCTCAAAGTATCGTTATTTATAAGTCTATTTTTGACATATATTATCATGTCATTAAAATCAAAAAGTCCAAGCCTATTTAATTCTTTTTGATATTCTTCATATACATCACAAGTAGCAAAGAGCTTTTCTAGATATTTTTCTTCTTTAAATACAAAATTTCCTTCTTCACTCTTTTCAAAAAGTTTTAATTTTGCTTTACTCAGATTTCCATTTTCAATTTCTTTTTCAAGATAAATAGCAAAAGATTTTCCTATTTCTGTATTACTTTTTGCAAAATCATCTTGCAATTTTATAAATTCTTCTTTAGCTCCTTTTACTTTTAGATTTTCTGGTACTTTTTCAAGTATCGGCTTTAAAATTTCCAATTCTTCTTTATTTTTATTTAATATTTCTCTTGCCTCATTTGGATTAAGACCTGCTTCTTTTAGATTTTGTATCCTAGTCTTTGCATCACTAAAATATGTATAACCTCTCTCTTCATGATATCCAAAAAGCGGACTCTCGTATTTTATTTTTTTAAACACAGATTCTAATATTTGATTTTGCGCTAGCTCAGATATCGCTTCAAATCTATGTGCGTCAAAAAAGTGCTCAGGATATTTTGATATTATTTCTGTACAAAATCCATGAAAAGTAAATATAGGTACCTTGTATGCAGTTGACCCTATCACTTTTACAAGTCTATCGAGCATGTTTTTGCTCGCACTCTCAGTAAAAGTCAGACAAAGTATCTCATCTGGCTTTGCGAGTCCTTTATAGATAATATTTGCAATACGTAGAGAGAGTAGCTCTGTCTTACCACTTCCTGGTCCAGCTACCACTATCACAGGCCCCTCAGTCGTATCCACAGCCTCTCTCTGAGCTTTATTTAAAGATTTGTATCTTTCTTCAAAGATTTTATTTTGTTCCAAAATTTCCTTATTCATTCCTATATTATATCACTTTTTACTTCTTTTACATGCTCAGCTGGCTTCACCTCTTCATATATTTTTTCTATCTTTCCTTCTTCATTTATAAGGAAGCTTTTTCGCAGTATTCCCATATATTCACGCCCCATAAATTTTTTATTTCCCCATGCGTCGTAGCTTTCTATCACCTTTCCTTCTTCGTCTGAGAGTATGGGAAAGTTGAGATCATACTTTTTAGCAAATTTATCATGACTCTTTACAGAGTCTTTACTGATACCGATCACCACTAGTCCCATCTTTGCTAGGTCTTTTAAATTATCTCTAAAGCTACAAGCCTCAGTCGTGCATCCAGGAGTATCATCTTTTGGGTAAAAATAAATCAAAACCTTTTTCTTTTGTTCTGTATATTCTTTTAATGTATACTCTAGACCTGATTGATCTTTTAATTTA